>JAIOSR010000379.1 GCA_021107495.1 Desulfobacterales bacterium
TCCCGTCCATGTCGGCAAAGATTCTAAAAGGAAGGGGTGCCCCCAGGGGATTCAACAAGATTCTGCAAGGCTTGGGAACAAAAATAGCGACTTTCATTGTCTGGCTTGTCTCCTGGTTGCTTAAAACAGTATGGCGCAGGGTGATGACTGTATTGGTCCTTACATGTATGGCCGCAGGGACCGCTATTATTCTGATTCCCGAGGCGGAATATCTCCCGGAAGGAAACAGGAACTTTGTTTTTGGTATGCTTTTGCCACCGCCCGGATATAATAATAAGCAATTAGGAGAGATTGCCAATAGGGTCGCAACAGACATGCGACCTTATTGGAAGGCCGATCCGGGATCACAGGACGCCATGAAACTCAAGGGACCTCCTGTTGAAGATTTTTTCTTTATTGCCAGGGCCAGAAATGTCTTTATGGGATGCGATTCCAGGGTGCCCGCTCGAGTGAGAGAGCTCATTCCCGTGTTACAGGGCTTTTTGTCAAAAATTCCAGGTGCATATCCCATTGTCCAGCAGGCAAACCTGTTTGCAAGGGGTATCGGTGAAGGTCGCTCCATTGATGTGGAGATTACTGGACCTGATCTCAATAAGTTGATCCGGTTGGGCAGTGAGATCTTTTTTAAGTCAAAGGACCTCATCCCCGGGTCTCAGGCCCGGCCCATTCCGAGCCTTGATCTCGGTAATCCGGAGATCCAGGTGGTGCCTGACAGGGAGCGGGCCTCCAAGGTGGGACTCACCGCATCTGATATAGGGATTACATTGGATGTGCTTTTGGACGGGACCAAAGTGGATGACTACCTGTTTGAAGGAGAAGAGATAGACCTTGTCCTCAAGGGAGAGGATGATACGCTTAGAAGGACGCAGGATTTTGATCATATAATGATTCAAACCCCCATGGCGGGCCTTGTTCCCCTGAACTCCGTAAGCAGCCTTGAGCTGGTTTCGGGTCCGAGTCAGATAAACCATATTGAACAGCATCGGGCTATAGTCGTAAGGGTCATCCCTCCCTATGATGTGTCAATGGAAAGGGCTGTTGATATAGTGAAAACCGGGATCATTGGTCCGATCCTTGAGAAGGGGGAACTGGGAAGGGCTTATCATATAGGACTCACAGGCACGGCAGATGATCTGTCAAAAACATCTGATGCCCTTAAGTGGAATTTTATTTTAGCTGTAGTTATAACCTTTCTTTTGATGTCCGCTCTGTTTGAAAATTTCCTGTACCCGTTGGTAATAATGTTCAGTGTGCCGTTGGCCGCGGCCGGGGGCTTTTTGGGTCTGTGGCTTGTCAATACATTTCTGTCAAACCAGCCACTTGACATCCTTACCATGTTGGGCTTTGTTATTCTTGTAGGAATTGTGGTGAATAATGCCATACTTATTGTCCACCAGACCCTCAATTTTATAAGAAATAATGGAATGGACGTAAATACGGCCATAAAGGAGGCTGTTAAAATACGGATAAGACCTATTTACATGAGTACAACTACAAGTATTTTTGGAATGATCCCCCTGGTTTTCTACCCGGGTGCGGGCTCTGAGCTTTACAGGGGTTTGGGCTCCGTGGTTATCGGCGGGCTTGCCGTATCGACCATCTTTACCCTCTTTCTTATCCCGACCCTTTTTTCCCTCGTGTATTCTTTGGGTTTGGCATTAAGAAAAGATAACGTGAATCCCTGAACGCTAAAAAAACGGTTACGATAAATGGTAAAAAAATATCGTGTTGTTTTTCACGGTTTAATAGAAAAAAACAAGGAGGCGTTCGAGGCCGGAATGTTACGTTTAGGTGCGCCGGTCGAGATTGTGGCTAAAATGGTTGAAAAGGCCCCGGTAATTTTGAAAGGGGACTTGACCTTGGGGGGTGCAAGGCGATATGCAGATGCGGTTCAGGACGCGGGCGGAAGGGTGACAATCCAGGAACACGGTCATTTTGAAGAATCAGGGCGTATGAATGCTGCGGTTTCCATTGCTCCGTTTAATCAGTTCACCATGTGTCCCGAATGTGGATTGAAGCAGCCGAGGGGTGAAGCCTGTGAGAGATGTGGTTTCAGGTTTGGAGACAGGGAGTAAGGAAAAGGGAAGATTAAATGGCCGGGGTCATTAATTTGGCAGAGGGCCGGTTGCTCAAGGCCGTTAAGAAGGGTTACCGTAACTGGGCAGGACGGTTTAAAGAAAATTTTGGCCTTGAGACGCGGCTTTCCGACATCTCCTTAAAAACCCTTTCCTATTTGGCACAGGGTAAGGATAAGGGGACCTTTTATCTGTATGATCTGGCAATGAACCTTCAGGGCCTGGGATCAGGGTTTGAATTCAATGAACTGGGTCAAAAGAAAAAGATGATCGTTATAGACCAGTACCTGTTTCTATTGGACCGGGTCCGTTTTGAATGTATGAAAAGGTTGGGGTGGCTGGAAAGCTATCCCGGTGAGAAGTTCACCCTTGTGGAGCTCATAACTCAGTTTGACACGCTGGCGCCGGACCTTCAGGCACAAGTCCCTGTGCTCAGCAAGGATCATCCTGATTATAAGACGTATTCCTCGGTGAACACCTTTGAAAAAGAAGCGGTTGTCAGAAAGTTGATACCAAAGTTATTAGTCAAGATTAAGGATTACTCGACTACCTTATAAACCTTATCGTTTTCTCTGACCCTTTCTTTTACTTTCACCCCTATCATATCACCCACCTTTGCCTCATCCACGGATTGATTATCAACCTCCATACTGGTGATCTCTTCTGTAAAATCCGTGGTGTGCCCTTTGTATCTCAATAAATCACCTTTTACTATGCTTCCATTAGTCACTTCCAAGGCGGCGACACTGGGCTTGGCGAAAAATTTGACGATAACGGCAACCTGTTCTTCCGGCATGGTTCTACCTCCTTCCAATTTAAGATGATGATAACCAAAATTAACCTATTGTATACTATCTTTTGATGATATTGTCAAGAAATCATAACGGCTGAAGGAAATTCCCATTTTGGCACTTTATGACTATCTAAGGCCATAATGAGAATTAATGCCAAGTTCATAAATTATTGTTGAAGCATTCACACGTTTTGTTTAGTATCTCAATTATGGAAGATTACAAAAAAAGATTAGCGCGGACCTTAGCGGAAACAGGGGCTCTTTTTTTTGACAAGGGTCTGATTTTGAAGGATGGGAGGCCTACCCCTTACTTCGTGAACATGGCAATGTTCAAGACGGGCAGGCTGAGCCTGGAAATAGGGTCCTTTTTTGCGGGTATGATGGTTTCACGGGGTCTTGTTAAGGAAACGGACATTATCTTAGGTCCTTCTTACAAGGGAAGTGCCATTGCCTCAGCAACGGCCATTGCCCTGTGGAAAGATCACGGACTGGATCTGATGTTCGATTATGACCGAAAAGAGGCCAAGACCCACGGAGAGGCAAGCGCTTCTAAGAGCGTGTTCGTGAACCGCACCTTTTTTGACGGCTGCCGCATATTCGTGGTGGACGATGTGGCAACCTCCATGGGCACAAAATATGATCTTCTGGAAAAGATAGATGCCGAGGCACAGGCCCGGAGCATGAGATTGCAGGTGAAGGGCATTGGTATCGGAATTGACCGGGAACAGACCACTGCGGTCTATGATGGGGATGGGAAAGTGGTTGTCGGCCAAAAGGGAGAAAACGCCATCCGGAATTTCGTATCCAAAAGCAATATCCCGGTCTATGCTGTCTCAGGAATAAGTGAGGTGGTGGAATATCTTTTTCAGGAAAAGATCCCGGTCATGATCGAGGGTGGTTTCAGGGCGATAGATGAAGAGACAAAATCCCAGTTTGATGAGTATTTGAAAATTTATGGTACTGTCTGACAAAAATAAAAAATATCCGGGCAAATAACCCGGCTTTCCCGATAAAACGTTTGGTATGATGAAACAGAAAGATTTGCGTCCAATAATAAAAAACGTCTTAAACGACAGAGCGTATAAACGTATTGAAGACTCATCGTCCAACTATGTCCATGCCTCCGTTCTGATCCCGATTCTGGATGAGGAGGGCGTTTCCAAGATCCTGTTTACCAAAAGGACAAACAGGGTGGAACACCACAAGGGCCAGATATCCTTTCCAGGCGGTGCCGTGGATGAGGAAGATGTATCCTTTGAGGATGCCGCTTTGAGGGAGGCACATGAAGAGATCGGTCTCAGGCGGGATGATGTGGAGATTCTGGGAAGGATAGATGATACCCTGACCCTTGTGTCAAGTTTCGTTATACATCCGTTTGTAGGCTTTGTGGCCGAACCTGGCGATTTTGTAGTCAGCAAGGCAGAGGTCAAAAGGATCATCAAGGTGCCGTTATATGTCTTCCATCCTGAAAACACGCAGTATCAGAGAGATTCTGTTGAATATGAAGGAACGACCTACCGGGCGATCGCCTATGAATACAATGGCGACGTGATCTGGGGGGCCACTGCCAGGATGATGGAGAATTTTATGAATATCCTTGGCAATAAATTGCACTTGCCTGAAGGAAAAGAATAGGATATAGAGTGTGCAGTCTTTTTTTGACAGGATGAACAGGATGCTGAAATCTTGTTTATCCCTGGCCCAGACCTGGTTTTAAAAGCAGTGGCTAACTCAAAGCGGCATTTTATGCTTATAACAACACATAAACGAAACTGCTTATGTCGCGCCAGGGCAGGCCTGTAATCCTGTCTGAAGTTTTTGAATAGGTTATAGGTAGATCATGTCGGGACGTGGCTCAGCCTGGTAGAGCACCGCGTTCGGGACGCGGGGGTCGCTGGTTCAAATCCAGTCGTCCCGACCATATCACATTTTGTTTTTATAAATGATTAAGGGGGGATAGGATTTCATTCTATCCCCCTTTGTGTTTGTGGGGTAGAAATGGGGTAGATTTATTGCTTGGTAAACATTCCTAAAGCCGTCCCCTGAGATAATAAAATATCTTTCAAAAGCTTTGTCAGTGCTGTGCATACCGGCAAGTCAACATTCTAATATTCCATCATTCCGTGACTATCAATTGAGGCTATTATGCCAATGGTGTATATATTTCTCTACCCATGGTATTATACTGTGAGCGTATTTATTGGAGGTCCATATGGCAAATCCATTCCGTTTTGGTCAGGTAGTTAACGGTGAGCTCTTTTG
>JAIOSR010000273.1 GCA_021107495.1 Desulfobacterales bacterium
CTCATTAACCGGATGATCCAAAAATCAGATCAATCGACCATCTGTCCTAATGCCCTGCAAACAGAATCATGAACCACCAGATCTGCCTGGGAATCCAGGGGTGTTTCATCCCGATTAATGATTATCAACCTTGCCCCGTTCCGAACTGCGTGAACCGGTATGGAAGCCGCGGGATAGACAACGAGGGAAGACCCCAAAACAATGCAGAGGTCGCATTTTCCCGCATACATAATCGCTTGTGTCATTTTGTCTTCCGGCATGGCCTGACCAAAGGAGATCGTGTCCGGTTTTAGAATACCGGAACAATTATCGCAACAGGGTATTTTAACGCCCGACTTCAATCTTTGTTCGATTTCGTACCTGTCATAACTCTTTCCGCAATTCAGGCAGGAAACCGAGAATGCCGTACCATGTATTTCAATTATTTTGTCCGGGGAGTTTCCCGCCTTGTGATGCAGATGATCAATGTTCTGTGTGACAATGGCCAGTAGCTTTCCCCTGTCTTCTAATGTCTTGATTGCCGAATGGGCGACGTTGGGGTCTGCATCTTTCATGGTGTCGTAGAACTCTGTGCTCATTTTCCAGTAGTTTTCCCGCGTTTTTTCATCGGATATGATTTTTTGAAAATAGAAGTCCGAGGGGTCATATCTGTCCCAGACGCCGCCCGGGCTTCTGAAATCGGGAATACCCGATTCCGTGCTCAGGCCGGCCCCGGTAAATACTAATATCTCCCGTGCATCCCCTATCATTTGCGCGGCCTTGCTGATTGGAATGTCCATAGGTTTCTCCGGCTTAAAGTGCTCTCATTTATGGATGCGAATTTTCTTTCCTAACCTATACATGAAACAAGGTCAATCCCGCTGCGTGAAAAACCAAATTGACAAGGGGATTGATAATTAAGGAAACAGTGTGTAATAATGACTTATACTTAAAATCAGCAGATCGTGTCCATGAATATAAAGGGGTTGCGCTATGAGTCATGAAGGTACATTTAAAAAAGTGGGAAAATCAGGCAAAAAAATGTATGGACCCAAAAAGCTTCTGGTTTGTGGCTATCCCGAGCCGGAACAGCGGGCATTGCTTTCACTCTTAGAGAAAAACGGGTTGAGTGCCTTCCCGGTGATATTTGCCACAAATGGCGATTTACAAAGGACCCTTAAGGAAGTTCTGGATTCAGATGACAGCCAAGGTCAGGGTGAGGTCTCTGACATGAAAAGGGCCGTCATTATGTCGGGATTTACTCAGAAGGAACTCCATATTCTAATGACAGCCTACCGGGGTTCCGACCTTCCTCCTCAACTTTGGGCCACCCTTACGCCCATATCCGAGAACTGGTCTGTTGCCGATTTGCTGGCTGAACTGGCGGCAGAGGCAGAGGCTGTCAAAAAGCAAAGAAAGTAATGGAAAAAGGGAAATGATCGGTATCGTTATTAGATGGCTTATACTTACTGTGGCCATTACTCTTGCTTCTTATCTGATAGATGGCATAAGGGTGAGCGGTTTTTTCACTGCACTTTTTACGGCGGCTGTTCTCGGCATACTGAACGTTTTTTTTCGTCCGATAGTCCTTATCCTGACTCTCCCTGTCAATGTAATGACCCTGGGCCTTTTTACATTTGTAATAAACGCCTTTATGTTAAAGATGGCGTCTGGCGTTATTCCGGGATTTGAAGTCCGCGGATTCTGGCCCGCCGTTTTCGGTGCCCTGATCATAAGTGCCGTGAACTGGGGTTTGGGTTCTTTCATCAATGAAAAGGGAAGGGTGGAAAAAGTTGAGAGGCCGGACTATCTTGATCTGGAGAAAAGAGATGATGATACATGGGAATAAAAATTCAAAATGGGGCTATTGCTTTTTCCGCAAAACAGAAATCAATTGTCTTGTTTCATGCCTCCATTTATCCATTTGTTCGCCCTTGGTAATTATTTTTGAGAACATCTTGATGGAGTCGGAAGGAGAAGTGATATAGCTCTGTCTTATTTTTATTGCAGAGCCTTGCTTCACATATTCCGTCAGCGCATTGAAGAGTATTTCAATGAGATCCTCATCCTTAATGGACATGTCCACATTGAGGATCCTATTGTTTATGGATATGGTTACTTCCTTTGCTTCCTTCATTTCAACTCCCCCTAAATAATTGCCTGCCTAACTCAAATTATTGCCCCACCAACGTGAGGCTTCTATTTTTAGGTCGTTTCGGAGTTGGTGATGGATTGTTTGATTAATTGAAAAAAACAAATGGGAAGCCATACATGACTTTTTTGTTGCCTTTTAATGGTGGGCGGTGAGGGATTTGAACCCTCGGCTTCCACCGTGTGAGGATGGCACTCTCCCGCTGAGTTAACCGCCCGTTTCGTTTTGATCCGTTAGTTGATCGGCTATCAATTTGATGGACTCGTAAAAAGTCCATCAATCCCGCAAAGCGGGAGTGTGGGGGTGGAACCATTTGAATTCATTTCAAATGGCGGGGGAGGGGTATCCCTCCTCCTCCGAGGAAAAAGGCGTAGCGCGACTTTTTACTCGGTTATCAAATTAGTTCATTAATACAATATAAATGCGGCACATGTAAACAAAAAATTCAAACCATACCCACCATTTTTTTCAGGGAAACCACCTCTTCTGTCTCAATGTGGCGATATTCACCAACCTTTAAGTCTCCCAAGGTCAGGTTGCCGAAGCCTGTTCGAATTAGGTGAACCGTGTCGTATCCGACGGTATCTAACATGCGTCTTACCTGCCGGGATTTTCCCTGCGTAATGGTAATTCTCAGGATACTCTGTCTTGGGTTGCGCGAGATAACTGTCGGCTTGGAGCGACCGGTTGGCCCATCCTTTAATTGCACCCCTTTTTTCAGCAGTCGTATGGCCTCGTCGGTTATTTCACCGGTCACGGTGACCTTGTAAGTTCGTGGGACCTGGTAGCGGGGATGCATCATGCGGTAGGCCCATTCACCGTCATTGGTTAACAGCAGGAGTCCAAGGGTGTCGAAATCGAGCCTCCCCACAGGATAAACCCTTTGAGGGATATCTCTCAAAAGATCCGTAACCAGAGGTCTGCCTTGAGGGTCCTTAAGGGTGCACATGTAGCCGAAAGGCTTGTTGAGCAACAGATAAAGCCTTGCGCTGGGTTTTGGTATTCCCTCACAGTCAACTTCTATTCGGTCAACGCCCCAGATTGCCCGGGCTCCGAGTTCATTAACCATCTGCCCGTTGACCTTTACGCGCCCCGCCTTAATCCATTCATCAGCTTTGCGCCTTGAAGTAAGGCCGGCCGATGCCAATATTCGGTTAATCCTCTGGGGTGGGGCTTGTTTCCGGCTGGGTCCGGTCTTGTTCAACTTCGATTTTTTCTTCGCCGACTGAATCATCCCGGCACTCTTCCTCTGAGATTGGTTTGGTTTGTTCTTCATCAGATACGAGATCCTTGATTTCCTTTAATTTGGGTAGCGAATTTATGTTCTTAAGATCAAAGACCTCAAGAAACCTTTTGGTAGTTCCATATATGAGAGGTTTGCCGGGAAGGTTCTTTCGACCCATGATCCTGATAATATCCTTTTCCAGAAGTGTCCTCAATATTCCCCCTACATCCACTCCCCTCAGTCTTTCAATTTCCTGGCGGAGAATCGGCTGTTTGTAGGCTATGATGGCTAAGGTCTCAAAGGCCGCGCGCGACAAACGGGCAGGGGAGGTCTTAAGCATCTGAAGCACATAAGGTGCGTATTCGGCTTTTGTCCTGAACTGATAACCGCTGGCGACTTGTTTGAGAGAGAAACTTCTGCCCATGGTATCGTAATCGGTCAGGAGTTCTTCCAGTGACTGTTTAACGTCCGGAAGGGTGGCGTCCGGAAGCCATGAATGGATTTCATTTGCCGTGATCGGCTTGTCCGATGCAAACAGGAATGCCTCAATGATCAATTTGAGCGGTTTTGTCACTTTATCCATAACCGGTTTCTCCGTTTTCATCAAATGAGGGAATCAGTCGAATCTGACTTTCGGCAGTGGGCTGGAATATTTTTATCAGACCAATATGAACCAATTCCAGCAGGGCTAGAAAAGTGACGATAAATTCCGAAACAGTTCGATCTGCATCAAAAATCTCGTTAAAGAATATGGCTCCTCTTTCTTTCAAAAGGGCAATGATGATCTCTGTTTTTTCTTTTATGGACCATTGCGCAATCTTTAGTTTCAATTGAGCGCCGGGCAACCTCTGCTCCATGATTCGCTTGAATGCGTCCATCAATTGAAAGAGATTGACATCTAATTGGGGGTCTTCATCTTTTATTTTTGCTAAGAATCCGGGTGACAACTGACGCGCAAAGACGTCACGGTCTAAAATTTCTCTGTCCGAAAGCTCACCGGCAATCTCCTTGAAACGCATATATTCCACGAGTGATCGTGTGATCTCATTTCGGGGATCTTCTTCTTCATCTTCCTTTGCGGGAAGAAGCATCTTTGATTTTATGTGAACAAGCGTGGAGGCCATTACTAAAAAATCACCGGCCAGGTCTATATTAAGCGCCTTCATTATATCCAGATATTCCAGATACTGATCCGTAATGGTCGCAATAGGAATATCGAAGATATCCACCTCGTTTTTGTGTATAAGGTGGATCAAGAGATCCAGGGGACCCTCGAATATCTCGAGTTTGACTTCATAGTTCTCTGTCATATCTTGACTGCCGCTCTCACCTCTTCGAGTGTTTCACGGGCAATCGCCCTGGCCCGTTTGTTGCCTTCTTCCATGATTTCTTTGACCTTTTTGATGTCAGACTCCAATTCCTTTCTCTTGGCCCTTATCGGCTCAATGCCTTTTTTCAGCCCGGCGGCCATCACCTTTTTGCAGTCCACACAACCGATGGCGGCAGACTTGCATTCTCCATTGATCCTTTTTATCGTTTCAGGGTCGGTATAGATTTCATGGAACGAGTAGACGTTGCAAATATCGGGATTTCCGGGATCGTTTCTCCTGGCCCTTTGCGGGTCGGTGATCATTTGTCCCACTTTCCTGTCAATCTCTTCATCCGTGTCCGTGAGAAATATGGCATTATCATAACTCTTGCTCATTTTCCGCCTGTCTATACCCAGCAGCTTTGATGTGGGGGTCAGGAGGACATCGGGAACCGAAATACCTCTCCATACAGGTGGTTGAATCGGCGGGCGATTTCCCTGGTCAGTTCAACGTGAGGGGCCTGGTCTTCGCCGACCGGCACACCGTTGGCCTTATACATTAAAATATCAGCGGCTTGCAGTACCGGATAGCCTAAAAAACCGTAAGTATAAACGTCTTTCTGGGTGAGTTCTCTGAGTTGCTCCTTATAAGTGGGATTTCTCTCCAGCCAGGGCAGGGGAGTGATCATGGAAAATATAAGGTAAAGCTCTGCATGCTCCTTTATGTGAGATTGAATAAAAAATGTGGATGCGTCCGGGTCAAGCCCTACTGAAATCCAGTCCATTATAATGTCATAGGTGCTTTCTCTAATAATATCAGGATGTGCATACTCGCTGGTAAGGGCATGCCAGTCAGCTATGAAATAGGAACAATCATATTCCTCCTGGAGCTTTCTCCAGTTCAGAAGGGCACCATGCAGGTGTCCAAGATGCATTTTTCCTGTAGGCCTCATTCCACTGAGGATACTCTTTTTTTTCATTCTTTGTACTCCCGTCTGGATCGAAAATCGTCGATTGGTGGTTGTCAAATGACATCAGGTTTCAGTGTTCAGCACCTTGTTTAAATTCCAGTGGAGTGCAGTTCTTATTGTACACAGCTACTCTCCACAAACCTTACCTCATCTTCTTTTGTTTTGACCCGGTTATTCAGCCTCGCCTCCAGAAGACGGTCAAAGATCTTCTTGAAAATCGGACCGGGTTTGACACCCATGGAGATCAAGTCCTTTCCCGTCAGTTGAATTTCCGTCCCCTTCAACCTGGTAAAATAGTTGGAGATGAGGCGTTTGATCTTTTCGTTGTTGGCCTTTGCCATGAGGTAAAGCAATACTTCTGTATCATAAGGTACAAGTGAAGTATAGAGTTGATAGCTGTCCCCGTCAAATTTGTAAAGTGTATTCAAAAGCCCTTTGGAATTCTTCCTCTGGGAAAGCATGTTACGGCTGTTCAGATCCATCATTCCTATCTTTTGGGTCAAAGATCTCAAGGAATCGGTGTCAAGAGAGGAAGTGAGCCCGTGCCAGTAGACTTTCCATGGATCAATAGGTTCTTCCAGGTAAAGAAGGTTATACCAGGTAAGGACACTTCTTATCTCTTCCAGCAGGGTCTGAAGGCCGCTTGTGAGCTTGATTTCAGGTGAAATAAACTGCAAAAGATCAAACTCGTTCATCCTTTCGATGGCCTTTACAGGGTCCTGTTCTTTCAGTATGAGCTTGAGTTCCAAAAAGAGCCGTCGTCCTGTTATGTCCTTAAAACAATTGATCTTTACTGCATTTTTGATTAATGCAAGCGTCAGCTTTCCGATTTTGAAGCCGAATCGCTGTTCAAATCTGACAGCGCGGAATACCCGCGTGGGGTCTTCCACAAAACTCAGGTTATGCAGGACCCTAAGTACCCTTTCCTTAATGTCTTTTTGTGCGGTGAAATAGTCGATTAATGTGCCGTAGTTTCTCTTATTTAGTTTTATGGCAAGGCTGTTTATCGTAAAATCGCGCCGGTAAAGATCCAGTTTCAGAGAACTGGTCTCGACGATAGGCGGTGCCCCGGGGGATTCATAGTATTCCATCCTGGCCGTGGCTACGTCCACTTTGTAACCGTCAGGAAAAATAAGAACTGCTGTCCCGAATTTTCTGTGGCTTCTTACCCGGGCCTCAAAGTGCTTGGCAAATTCATGGGCAAATTTGATACCGTCCCCTTCAATGACAATATCCACGTCCAGGTTGCCACGTTTTAATAATACATCCCGCACCAATCCGCCCACAAGATAGGCATTAAACCCTAACATGTCGGCAGTATGGCCTAAGTCCTTGAGCAGTTTGATGATGCTTCTGGGCAGGCGTTCTTTGAGCATTCCCGCCATATTCTTTTTTCGTATAAAATGGGAGGCATTCTTGGAATCATGGAGAAATTCCGGGATCAGCGGATCGCCCACCAGAATATTCAGGAGGTCCGTCCTGGTAATCACCCCTAATACGGTTTTGCCTTCCACAACCGGCAGAATCCTCAGCTTGTTTCTAATAATCAGCTTCTGTACATCCTTGAGTGGTGCATCAGGATGAATGGTAGAAAACTCAATATTCATATAGTCATTCACCTTGATATCTTCAAGCTGGAAAAACACCGCTTTTTCAACAATCTGTCTCGTAACATATCCCTTCAGAGAGTTCGCATCATCCAAGACCAAAAGGACATTGATGTTATACCGGGTCTTGAGATCCGCAGCCTTCTTGACCGTCTCGTCGGGAGAAATATGAATTATAGGCGTGGACATCATGTCCCTGGCCTTTTTTGTTGGATTGATCCGGCTTCTCAACAGGGCCTGTAAAGACCTCTCCACCTGGACCAAGGTCTTGTTTTTTATGGTTGCCGAAGCTGCCTGCGGATGCCCTCCACCTCCAAGGGCATGGGCAATTTCCGCCACGTTCACCTCTTTTATCCGGCTTCGGGCCACCAGGTATATCCTGTTTTCCATCTGGGCCAAGGCAAAAACAACGCTCAGGTTCTCCATTTCCATAAATTTGTGTACAAGGACGGCAAAATCTCCGATATATTCATCCCTGGCAACCTTGGAAATGACCACTTCTACCCCATTAACAATCCGAGTTGTGGCGACCTGAGTAAGATCGTTAAGCAACCATATCTGCTCTGCCGTTAGTTCTCTGGTGAGCATGTCGGCTATGGTATTATGGTTTGCTCCCTGTTCGGCAAGCCAAGCTGCCGCCTCATAATCCTCGGCAGTTGTGGAAGAAAAGGTAAAGGACCCGGTATCTTCATGGATACCCAGACACATAATAGTCGCTTCATCAGGAGAGATGGGTATGCCTTTCTCTCTGATCAGGCGGATAGGTATTGCAGTGGCTGATCCGGTTTTCCTGATGACCTCCACATGACCATGGATATCGTCTTCGGAATCAGGATGATGGTCATAGATGTGGACTTCAAGACCTTGTCTGCCAGCCAGGCTGGCAAACTTGCCGATCCGGCTTTTTTGCCGGGTGTCTACGAGGATCAGTTTTTTTATACGGTCAAAGTCAATCTGTTTTATTTTTGCAAAGTTGAAAAGATATGAAGTGGAATCCAGAAAAAAATTTCGGAGATTTTTTTCCTGGGATCCCGGAAATACGAGGGTTGCTTCGGGATAAAGTTTGCTTGCGGCAATCATGGATGCCAGGGCATCGAAGTCGGCATTTATATGTGTCGTTATGATTTCTTCGTGGGTCTTTTCGGCATGTTTTAGTTTGTTATTTGTTATTTTTTGTTTGGCGGACATAGCACTAACTATATCATCATTTAAAAGCGGCTGTATAATTCAACTTTATCAAGTTATACAAAGGCTTAGGTTTCAGGTAATGGTTACAAATGAGATACTGTTGTAATAAAAAAGCCGGGCATTGAATCTGCACCGGCTGGTTCATTTAAATTCAGAATGGAGGATGCGGACTGTCTTCCGTAAATATACCTATAGCCCCTGAACTTTTTCCTGATTTTCCTGCTTTTTTTTGCAGTTAATGCATAATGTCGTTACAGGGCGGGCCTTTAGCCTTTTGTCAGAAATATCGTCACCGCATTCCTCACAAATACCAAAAGTACCGTTGTCAAGCCTGTCCAGGGCATTTGTTATTTTTGCGATCAGTCTTCTTTCCCTGTCACGAATTCTCAGTGTAAAATTCCTGTCCGACTCCAGAGTGGCCCTGTCAGTGGGATCGGGAAAGTTTTCTCCCTGATCGGTCATGCCGGTAACAGTTTTGTTTGCCTCCACCAAAAGATCATCCAACCTTTTAGTGAGCAATTCCTTAAAGTAATTTTCTCTTTTTTTGGTCATGGTGGCCATTAACATTAACTCCTATAGCAAGAAATAATGTGTCTCTGTATCACTATTCACACATAATGTAAAGGTATTATAAATTGGAGCGCACGGGAGGGAGTCCCTATTTTCCCTTCCTTTTCAGGAATTTTCTCTTTTTTTTCTTTTCGCTCGAAAGGGTCAAGCCCTCTGATCCTGCATATTCCTCCAGTAGTTCCCTCTGATGCTGGTTAATTTTTTGGGGAATTTTGACAGTGACCTTGATATAAAGATCCCCTTTTCTTTTTTGTCCTCTGAGCCCGGTCATCCCTTTTCCGGGGACCTTTAGAATATCTTCCGGTTGAGTTCCCCTCGGGATTTTTAAATCGTAATTCAATTCATCTCCTAAGACAGGAATCGTGATCGTGTCCCCTAAGGCCGCCTGTACAAATGAAATAGGGATCTGGCAGATCAGGTCATGGCCTTCACGAGTAAAAAACTCATGCTCTTTCACATGGATGACCACAAAAAGATCACCACGGGGGCCTCCATGTTCTCCGCTTTCACCTTCCCCGCTCAATCTCAATTGAGAACCGGTTTCAACACCAGGCGGGATTTTTACATTGATCTTTCTTTCAACCCTGATTTTTCCCCCGCCCCTGCAATCTTTACACGGGTCGGTGATAACCTGACCCTGCCCATGACAAGAGGGACAGGTTGTGCTGATTTGAAAAAATCCCTGGGACCGTATTACCTGACCTCTCCCCTGGCAGGTGTCACAGACCTGGGGTTCACTTCCCGGGGTCACGCCTGAACCATTGCAGGTCATGCAGGTTTCAAGTCTTTCAAAAACAATCTCTTCTTCTTTGCCGTAAAACGCATCTTCCAGAGTGAATTCCAGGTCGTATCTCAGGCTTCTTCCTTCCCTCGCACGAGACCTCGCCCCGCTACTGTTCCCAAACCCGAAAAAGTCTCCAAAGATATCTCCGAAATTGGAAAAGATATCGTCAAAACCGCTGAAACCCCTAAAACCCCTCCCCTCGAGACCTTCATGGCCGTACTGATCGTAAATTTGACGCTTTTCTTTGTCCCTCAGGACCGCATATGCCTCTGCCGCTTCTTTAAATTTTTCTTCGGCCTCTTTATTGCCAGGGTTTTTATCAGGATGGTATCTCAGTGCCAGTTTTCTGTATACCTTCTTGATTTCCTCGTTTACTGCATCTCTGGAAACGCCTAAGATTTCATAGTAATCCCTTTTCTGCATTTTTACTTGCCTTCAGCCGTCGTTTCCTGTTCTCCTTGCTCTTGTTCCGGAGACGTCTCAGGTGTCTGTTCTGGAATTTTTTCAGGTGCCGGGTCTTCTCCATTTTGAATCAGAAGACTCTCTTCTGCTTTTTCGATCTGAAAGATTTTTCCTGCGGCAATTTCCCTGAGAGATACGACAACATCCTTGTTCTTGCAATCAACTAAAGGTTCTACGCCTTTTCTCAATTGGCGAACCCGTTTGGCTGAAAGGTGAATCAATCCAAATCGGTTGTCAACTTCCCCCAAGCAGTCTTCCACTGAGATTCTTGCCATAATTTTCCCCTGTTAGGCGGTTTTTTTCAATCCTGATACTAAAGAGCTCAACCCTTCATCTCACGGGCAGGATAAGGGACACTTTTTGAAATAAACTTTACTTTATACAACTTCATATGATAAGTGTAAAGCATAAAATAACTTAAAGGATTTGATATTTTATGATAGCCAAAATCTTCAGCAGTGCCGTCATTGGTATTGATGCCTATATCGTCGAGGTTGAAGTGGATATCTCCCAGGGCCTCCCCTCATTTGCCACAGTGGGTTTGCCGGAGGGGGCCGTTCGGGAGAGCAAAGAGAGGGTCAAAGCAGCTATCAAAAACTCCGGTTACCATTTCCCATCCGACCGTATCACCGTAAACCTTGCCCCCGCAGACATAAAAAAAGAGGGCTCCGCATTTGATCTGCCCATGGCGCTTGGCATTCTCGCTGCCACGGGATTGGTTCAAAAATCCGTTTTTTCCGACTATCTTTTTTTGGGCGAACTTGCCCTTGACGGTCTTGTCAGACCTGTGAAGGGGGTTCTACCCATGACCATTGCCGCAAAAGAATTGAATTTTAAGGGTATTTTTCTGCCCGCGAAAAACGCCCCTGAAGCAGGTGTTGTAGGCGGGATAGATATCTATCCTGTAGACGCCCTGTACCAGGTTGTTGAGACCCTGACAGGTATTTCTAAAATTGATCCTTTTAGCGTGGAAACCGGAGATCTCTTTCAAACTCCTGATTTTGATATGGATTTCAAGGACGTCCGCGGCCAGGAAAACGCAAAGAGGGCTCTTGAAATTTCGGCCGCAGGCGGCCACAATCTGATTATGATCGGACCCCCGGGTTCCGGCAAGACCATGCTGGCAAAGCGCTTGTGCACCATTCTTCCGTCCCTAAGTTTCGAAGAATCGCTTGAGACATCCAAGGTCTACAGCGTAATGGGATTAATGCCCGAAGGGTACGGCCTGATAACCGTAAGGCCCTTCCAATCTCCCCATCATACCATTTCCGATGCCGGTTTGATCGGAGGAGGCCAGAACCCCAGACCGGGCCAGGTGAGTCTTGCGCACAATGGTGTACTCTTTTTGGATGAACTGCCGGAGTTCAGAAAGAATGTGTTAGAAGTATTGAGACAACCTATGGAAGACGGGAAAGTGACAATTTCCAGGGCCAGTTCGACCGTGACGTATCCTGCGGATTTCATGTTAGTGGGGGCCATGAATCCCTGTCCCTGCGGTTTTTTGGGGGATCCTAAAAGGGAGTGCCGGTGCTCTTTCCTTCAGATACAACGATATCGTTCAAAGATATCCGGTCCCCTGATGGACAGGATCGACATCCATCTGGAAGTGCCGTCCGTTCCATACAAAGACCTTTCAGATGTCAATGATGGCGCTTCTTCAAAGGAGATTTTTGAAAGGGTTGTAAAGGCGAGGAAAATTCAGTTGGGAAGGTTTCATAAGTCCAAGTTCCACAATAATGCGGGAATGAACAGCCGCCAGATCAAACAGTTTTGCAAGATTGATTCCGAATCCGGCGTGCTTCTGGAAAAGGCCATGGACAAATTCGGATTGAGCGCCAGGGCCCATGCCCGCATATTGAAGATCGGCAGGACCATTGCCGACCTGGAAGGTTCATCGGACATAGCGGCGCCGCACGTGGCCGAAGCCATCCAGTACCGCACCCTTGACCGGAGAACTCTCAGATGAAGCGATTATTGAAATTTACGTTCTGGTTCTTCTCCTTTGTGGTTTTTGCCGGTGCGTGTACGGGGGCCTATTTCTGGTATCTCTGGTCCAGTAACATGCCTCTAATAGGTTCGGTCAAGGAATATCGGCCTCCGATCATTACGGAGATCTACAGCGACGACGGAGAGGTCATCGGACGGCTCTGGGAGGAAAAGAGGATCGTTATTCCCCTGGAGCAGGTGCCGCAGCACCTGATACATGCCTTTGTGGCGGCCGAGGATGCCCGGTTTTTTGAGCACGAAGGGGTGGATGTCATAAGCATCTTCCGGGCCTTTTTAAAGAACCTCCGTGCCGGAAAAATAGAACAGGGCGGGAGTACCATTACCCAGCAGGTAACCAAATCACTTCTTCTAAAGAACACGAAAAGGACCTACAGAAGAAAGGTTAGAGAAGCTATTCTTTCCGTGCAGCTTGAAAAAAATTTTTCCAAAAAAGAGATACTTTTTTTGTACCTGAACCAGATCTACTTAGGGCAGGGGGCCTATGGCGTGGAGGCGGCCTCGCGCACTTATTTTGGTAAATCCGCCAAAGATCTGGCCCTTGCGCAATCGGCCCTTCTCGCCGGTCTGCCCCAGGCCCCGGCGAGATACTCGCCGGTTTCGCATTTTGACCGGGCCAAGGCCAGACAAAAATATGTCCTTGAAAGGATGTCGCAGGAAGGCTACATCACGAACGAGCAGTTGAGTCGTGCCCTTGAAATTCCACTTGATATTCAGGGTGAAACGGAGAACACCTTTGCAAAGGCCCCATACTTTACCGAGCATGTGCGTAGATATGTCTTAGCGAAATATGGGGAGGATGTTTTGTTACGTGGAGGGCTCAGGGTTTACACAACTCTGAATCTGAAAATGCAGCAAACAGCCCAAGAAGCCATAAGGATAAGAGGGAAGGGTACAGGGGGCCTCTAAAAAATATAGGCCCGGAAGGATTCGATGATTTTAATTTGCAGGCCTCAAAAAAATACCTTCTAACCCCGATAACAGCAGGTTCGATTGTCGAGGCACTTGTTGAGGAGGTGAGTGATGAACGAAAAGAGGTCGTGGTACGGATCGGCGATGACGCTGCCCTGATGCCGCTTTCAGGGATGAAATGGGCCAGAAAGCCCAAGTCTGAGGTCCCGTACTATGTCGCTAAAGTAAAAAAGCCGTCCGAAGTACTGAAGGAGGGAGATATCGTCCGCGTTCGTATCTTGAAAGACGGCTCGTCTCCCTTTGTCTGGGAAGTTTCATTGGAACAGACCCCGGAGATTCAGGGGGCACTTCTCTGTATGGCCCCGGAGAGTGGAGAGGTAAAAGCAATGGTGGGCGGTCGGAATTTTTCCGTCAGTCAGTTTAACCGGGCCATTCAGTCCAGGCGTCAGCCCGGATCTGCCTTCAAGCCGATTATCTATGCCGCCGCCTTAGACTGGGGCATGAGCCCGGCTGAAATCATCATCGATGCCCCTTATGTATCGGACCAAAACCCCGAAGACGAGGTATGGAAGCCAAAAAATTACAAAGGAAAATTCTTTGGACCAACATTGTTCAGGACTGCATTAGCCAAGTCCCGAAATGTTATTACCGTTAAGATTCTGAAAAAGATCGGCGTTAAGAATGCGGTTCAATATGCAAGAAATATGGGTATCGAATCAGAACTGAGCCCTGATTTGTCCCTTGCATTAGGTTCTTCCGGGCTTTCGTTAATGGAACTAACGAGGGCCTACGCGGTTTTTGCCAATGGCGGCATGTTGGTAAAGCCGATTTTCGTGAAACGGATTTTGGACCGGAGCAATCAAATCATCGAGGAAAACCAGCCTGAAGCGGAAGAAGTGATCTCAAAGGAGACCGCTTATGTGGTGAATGACCTTTTGATGGCTGTCATCCAGGAGGGAACGGGTTGGAGGATCAAGGCCCTTAAAAGACCGGCCGCAGGCAAGACCGGAACTACCAATAACCTGTGGGATGCCTGGTTCATGGGATATACCCCCGATCTGGTGACAGGTGTGTGGGTAGGTTATGACAATCGAAAGGCCATGGGAAAGGGAGAAACAGGTTCCCGGGCTGCGAGCCCGATATGGCTTTCTTTTATGTCCAATGTCCTGAAGGAGAGGCCGGTGGTTGACTTTCAGGTACCTGAAGGCGTCGTTTTTGCCAAGATTGACTCAAAGACCGGTCTTTTAGCGAGTTCCTATTCCAAAAAGACCGTATTTCAGGCCTTTATAGAAGGGACTGAACCTAAAAAGTATTCTCCAAAGCCCACATCTCCCAAATCAGGCCACTTTTCCCAGTTCGATATGGACATAGGCGATAACAAGGATTCGTCAATGAAATGATAAAAGTGAACTAAAGTTTGGAGTGACTAAAGTGAGCTAAAGTTGAGGAATGTGCCTTCGGCACTTTTCAAATAAAAAGATGACGGAGCGAAGCGACACCACAATTTTAGGCATTTTAGCGCATTTTAGTTCACTTTAGTAACTCTTTTACACCTATTCCAGGTCGTTCACTCCCTTTAGCACGATGTCAAAAAGTTCCTGTGTATCTTCTTTTTCCAGACATGAAAACGCCACGCGAAGATCTGTCTTACCAAGGGAAATCAGGCCCACGCCATACTTATCCAGAAGATGTACCCTGAGGGGTTCTGCATCTACCGTTTTCAATTTCAGACACATGAAGTACCCGGAATTAAAAGGATAGGGCTCCCAGGCATGCTCGTATTTCGGGTCCGAAAGGACCCTTTTTACTTCCTGTGCCCGGTCCTTCATGATCTGAAATTTTTCCTGCTTTTCCGACATGTAAGTCTCTGATTTAAGAGATTTGAGCACGATTTCCTGGCTCAAATGGGCCGCATTGGATATGGAACCCCTTACGCCTCCCGCGGTTTTTTTCTCCAAAGCTTCATAAATGGGTCTTGATTCTCCGTCAAACGATCCGCCATATGTTATAAACCCGACCCTCAATCCCCAGACAAAGTTTTCCTTGGTTGCCCCATCTAACTTGACGGCCAAAAGCCGGGGATCACGTCCTATTAATTTGGTGAAAATGGATTCTTTAAGTCCGGTCTCATCATAAAAGAGACCAAAATATGCATCATCCGTGATGGCCAGGACATTGGTACCCCCTTGTGCGGTTCTGGTCAGGATGTCCGCTATGTTGTCGGCTTCTTGATGGTTTACCGTGTACCCGGTGGGATTGTTGGGAAAGTTCAGGATGACAATAATCTTTTTCCTGTTTTCGGCCTCGGCCTGCACGCGGGTCTCAAACGCATTCAGGTTGAATTTTCCCTGGCCGTCAAACATGTCATAATGAACGATCTCAGCCCCCCTCCTGACTGCAAAAATGAGGTTGTAGTTTCCCCACATTTTCTCCGGAAGGATGATTACATCGCCCTGATCCACCCACATATCAGAGACCACACTCAGACCGTGGGTAATGGCATTGCTCACCACAGGAAGACTGATGTCCTTTCCTTGAAGAGAAGGGTTTTTTTCAAACAGCGCCTCCTGCCATACCTGGCGCAGGGGCATAATGCCGAAAGACGGGGCATAGGTAAGCGCCTCACTCGGTTTAAGACCGCTCAACATGGCCATGACAGAAGCGAGATGCATGGTTTCGCCCTTTTCAGTGGCCATACCGATAGTGGCGTTGAATTTGTGGGCCTTTTCTTTGGCTTCAGCACTCTGGGAAAGTATGCCTTTGGGGAAAAAGAGGTTTTTGCCCACCTCAGAAAGCATGTCGTAGACGTGCTCGTTGCCTTTTCTGATAATCTCGTTTAGTTCTTTTGCTATCGGGTTCATGGCCATAATATACCTCTGTTAATTTTCTTAAATAAATGCTTTGAAATGACCGATTCCTATTTATTTTGCTTAACTGTTGTCTGACAGGTTTGTCAAGAGAATTTGGTTTAAAAAATTCTTGACAGACATTGATGCCGAGTATAAAAATAAAAAGACCGGTCGGTATATTATAAATAAATTGCAATAGCTCAATAAGTGGGGGCGATACTCCATAATGGCGGGGCATGCGGATCTCTTTTCAAAGAGGCGCATTTTTATCTCTAAAACGCATCTGCCACGCCCAAAATACATTAACCAGTTGGTTTCCGACAGGCGGGACAGCCAATCATAATAGGAGCTGTCATTGAGGGGGCTGTCCGGAGCCGAATTGTAAAGAGGACCGCCGTGATTCGAACCATACCAAGGGTATGCGGCTCTTTGAAAAGAGATCCGCATGCCCAGATAAACGCCGGTCAGTATATTATATGTGTATGTGAAGGCTAAATAAATTATGCCAAGTAAAGGTATTTTAACCAGGCAAAACATTACGGAAAAATCCCTGCAGGTTTTTTCGGTTAAAGGGTATTTCAACACATCGATAAACGACATCCTTGAGGCAACAGGCCTTACAAAAGGTGGCCTTTATGGACATTTTGCAAGCAAGGAAGATATATGGTATGCAGTCTATGATGAGGCCGTAAAGATCTGGAGAAGTATCGTATTCAAAAATATAAAAAAGGTTGCCAACCCGCTTGAAAGAATAGAAATAACTATCGAAAATCATTTGGCAAATTATTTAGGTAAGGATGTTTTCGACGGCGGCTGTTTTTTTGTTAACATGTTAGTGGAGATTTCCGGGCAGTCGGAAAAGATGAGCAGGCATATTCGCAGAGGCTTTGTACAGTTTTCAAGATTGTTGCGAAGATGGTTGGAAGATGCCGATGATAAAGGATTGTTGAAGGAAGGTCTGAACTATAGGGAAATTTCAAATTTTATTATAATTTCTCTAAATGGGGCCGCTACCCTTTACTCAGCAAGCAAAGACACTTCGATTTGGAAAGAAACTATCACCCAAATGCGTTTTTATATCAATCAATTAAAACGTTGACAGCAAAAAAAGGTTTGCCATTTTTTGTGAATATATTAGACTCATGTCCATCCGGAAACAACCAATCTCCGGATGGAGCTTTCCGCGGTAAGCGATCAGCAGGGCCTTGTTTTTAATGTCCTTTGCTGAAAGCCGAAAGCTGATGGCTTCGACGTGAGTTCAGCCGAACGTCTGATAGCGCTCATCTAAAAACGTAAGTTTACGGATGAGCATTAGACTCGACTTTTTACGAGGTTATCAGATCAATAAAGGGGAATTGTTATGAAAGATGTGGTTATTGTAAGTGCGTGCAGGACGGCTGTTGGTGATTTTGTAGGGTCGCTCAGTTCCATTTCCGCGACCGATCTCGGGGCAATGGCGATAAAGGAGGCAGTTCGCCGGGCAGGTATAAAAAACGAAGATATCGACGAGGTGATAATGGGGAGTGTCCTGCCCCATGGACTGGGACAGAATCCCGCCAGGCAGACCATGGTCAGGGCCGGTCTCCCCTGGGAAGTCAACGCCATCACCGTGAACAAGGTGTGCGGGTCAGGTTTAAAGGCTGTGATGCTTGCGGCCCAGGCCATCCAGTGCAACGACGCCGATGTAATTGTGGCCGGTGGCCAGGAGAACATGAACCTGTGTCCTTATATGCTGAGCAAGGCCAGGACCGGTTACCGCATGAATAACGGCGCACTTATTGACGGTATGGTTCACGACGGGCTGTGGGACCATGTAAATGACTTTCACATGGGAATAAGCGCGGAACTCGTGTCTGAAAAATACGGGGTGAGCCGGGAGGATACGGACGCCTTTGCCTTTAATTCCTATGAAAAATCATGGAAGGCCATTGAACAGGGCAAATTCAAAGATGAGATTTTTCCGGTCGAGGTGCCTGTGAGAAAGGGCGATCCTATAATTTTTGACCAGGACGAGATCCCCATAAGAGAGCCCAGAACCACGGCGGAGGGACTGGCACGACTGCGCCCGGCATTTAAAAAGGATGGCCTGGTAACTGCGGGAAATGCTTCCAAGATCAGTGACGGGGCATCGGCCCTGGTGGTCATGTCAAGGGAAAAGGCCGATGAATTGGGATGCAAGCCGATGGTCCGTGTCGGCGCGCAGGGCGCGGCCGGAATTGACATGAAATACGTGCTTGTTGCGCCTATCCTGTCCATACCAAAGGTCTTAGCCAAAGACGGTCTGAAGATAGAGGATGTGGACATACACGAGATCAATGAGGCGTTCAGCACCTCATCTGTGGCAATAAACAGAGAAC
>JAIOSR010000232.1 GCA_021107495.1 Desulfobacterales bacterium
CGTCCATGTGCCATAAGGGTCCTCGCCCCAGAAGGCGTTCGATGTGAAGATCCAGTCGAGTTCGGTTTCACTGTCCGATATGTTCCGGTACATGAGCCGGCTGTTCGTCCCCTCAGGTGAGATCAACGTCGCTTGCAGGTCGCCGCGGTAGTCGTGTGTAACGCTCAGCCCGATTTCGATCTCTTCGAGCGAACCCGATGTGGAAAGAGAGAACTGCTGCGAGATCGTACCGGGGGTCCTGTTGTCGCGGGTCGCATCGGGAATGGCCAAGCCGATATGGTTTGACTCGAACGTCTCTGTCCCCAGAAGCGAAACACCGCTGAACAACTCGGCCTGACTGACAAAGGCGTCTGCATCGATGAGGCCGAAGCCGTAGTTCTGATTGAACGCGTACCCTGCTGCGTTTACCTTCCAGCCTCCATCGCTGGTGTCGGTCGAGTCGAACTCATTGACAATAGTGCTAGTCCGAGCCATAAGGTGTTTCGCCATTCTGACATCAAGATTCGGGTTGGCCTGTTTGCCCAGGGCCATGATCCCGGCCACCAACGGCGCGGCCGCAGAAGTTCCGGCAAAGGTGCTGGTGTAATCGAGATCAGCGAAGGGGTCCCCATCGCTGCTGTCGGACGTTTCGTTATATCCTTCAGTACCGGTCCGGTCGGTTGTGGTGATGCCGACTGCGTCCCCACCAGCGGGGGCCGTGACGAACAGGTTCGCGCCCCAGTTGCTATAATACGCGAACGTGCCGGTATCATCCAGCGCCCCCACTGCGATCGACTCCTGCACGCTCTGAAGATGCTTTTTGTTGGCATCGCCGTCAAACCACGACGAGCCGTGGTCGGCGCGCTCGTTACCGGCGGCGAACACGTGGATCGTGCCTGCCTCCGCCGAGGTCTGCAAAGCGTTTACTTCGAGCGTCATGTCGATGTATGGTACGCCGATACCATAGCTGTGGTTCTTTACTTTGATGTTCGTGTTGCTGCCGCTCGAGTGAAAAAGCGTCGCGTCGACGAACATCTGCGTGGTCTGATTCTCAAAGTCGATGCGCAGACCTGCCAAGCCGGCTTCAGGCGCGGCACCGGTAACACCGAGCGCATTCCCCCCTCGGGCGGCCGCGACGCCCGCCACGGCGGTTCCGTGATTATCGTCTCCAAACACCGGTGAAGGGTCGGTATCGTTCTGGCCAAAATCATAACTGTCCGCGGCCACGTAGTTGGGAGAAAGATCGGGGTGTGTGTGCTGTAAACCTCCGTCGACAATTCCGATCGTTACACCGGCACCGGTGAATTCTTTCGCCCACGAAGGAACGACGTTCACATCGGGACGGGACGGGTGGTCTAAATGCCACTGTTCCGAGAAGTAGGGGTCATCGGGAAAGAAGTATTGAGTATGCAGGGTCTGTGCATTACTCGGAGCAACCCCCCGGTAGGCGTCCTTTATGTTCTGGGCCTCTGCCGTAGGGAGGAAGATAAATAAGAACGCAACGAACACCGCTAATGAAACCCACGTACGCCTTAATCCATACAGAGGGATCAAATCCACACGTTTTGCAAATTTAAGCATACTAAACATCTTTCTACCTCCTACCTTATAATATGAGAAATCAAATGATAGTTGATAGGAATTCCCTTTTCCGGGGCCTACGTATATGTAAATTGCCATTGTGACCCTGCCTTTAGCTATTGGCTGTCAGCTATCAGCTGTTAGCTACGACCCTTGGTCGCCCACTTCCTCCTGAATCCTAAAAGACCGATTAGACCAGAACCAAGCAGGAGCATGGTAGCGGGTTCGGGGACGGGCTGTGCAGATACATTGTCAACATACGCAAAGTTCGTGGTGGAAGCTGAGTCAAAGCGAAGAAACACCCTGGCATCGGGCGCAAGCGGCGACACGTCAAATACCAAGCTAAAGGGAACTGTGGCGTTTTGGGCAGTAGGATCTGCAACGCTAAAACTATCGATCAGAGTTCCGACACCCAATATGTCGTTGCCGACTTCCGCAAAGGTAAATCCGTCCGTACTTGGCAGCCAGTACATGGCGACTTCCAGCAGGCCATGCTGATTACTTGCATCATTTCGCCAAAAATTGACTCCCGAGACCTGTACTCCCGGCGCCCCATCCGCCGTTCCGATTTCCTGATAAAGGTATCCGTTGGTCCTTCCGGGATAAACGTGATTGCTAATCCCAGCAGTTTGGCCATCAAGATACGCTCCGTGGCCGGTGGTACCGTCACCGGTAATCAAGAAATCTGAAAAAAGTGGAAAGCCACTGTTATTGTTCTGTTCACCCCACCCTGTAATACCTTGGGCGAATCCCGGTGGTGTCGTGCCTGGTGACGTAATGTTTGTACCCGGCGCTTCAAAGTCACCGTTGGTCACGATTATACCAGCATGTAGTTCTTGAACTGCCAATACAAAGAACACACATAGAGTCAATGTAGCCCAAAAAAGACTTGGATAAGATTGGATTCGCATAACAACCTCCTTAAAAATCGTTAAGTTAATAAGAACTCGCTTTTGCGAGGCCGAAGTTTCTAAAAATTCCGGTTGTGTGTTAATGTCAATGACAGCACATGATATTGTGGCTGCTGATCTATCTTTCCAGTTTGCCCCCTTAGTGGTCATATGAATAAGGTAGTTTATAGGAAGCCATGGAACCGATTGGACCGTCAAAGGGCGCCAGTTTCATTGACTTCAAACCATCTGCCCATTTTTCATGCCCACCGAATTTCCAAAGAACGGTCCATGGCCCTTTTATAAAAAAAGCTGATAATGGTGCGCACAACTGGTCAGTTCACCCTGCCAGGTGCAATGCACGCCAAATCCGAGCCGTTTTTCCAGTAACCAAACACCTATTCAATAAAAATTAAAAAAAGCCGAACTATACCTTCTGTGACTTTAACGATGTCACACTCGGCAGTTCGGCTGTCTTTTTCAAATGGAGTTGTAGTTTAATTGCTCAAATGGAGGTCAAAAGGAACTATTGAGACCCGTGACTTTCCGCCCCCACCTCACGATGGGTTTGGCTTTACAAGAGCATTCAACTTAGACTCCTAACAGGGGATGCCCTCTTCCCGTTAGGAGATAGATGTGCACATTTTGAGTTGTTTTTTCATTCTATCCCCCTGTGAATGGGGTTAAATGGTGGGAGAAACCGTCAACTTCTTGATTTATAGTTACGCAAGATGCATACCAATTAGCTTTAAAACTAATTTTCCCTGAAATTTCATTCGGTTGCGCTCGATTAATAAAATAAACCAAATAAACAGATGGAATATGAGAAAAAACTTACACACTTTTTGGGTAATATTTTGCCATTTTATGGTAAAGTTTTACATCCTCTTGAATGTGAAGAGGCTAAAAAGGAATTTCAATTCGAGTTCGTACTACTTTTGCCGGACTTTCAATTCTTTCTAATTTTGGCCCTTCACAAAAATCTGTCGGTAATCATTTGTGTTTAAAGGGAAAGGGTTATGAGGTCTTTTCCGAGTGACTGTCGGGAGGCCTTCGTCATTTCAATGGGTTACGGAATGGGGGACCCCCTGACCCAGACCGATTAACCATACAAGATTGTCAATAAACTATCATCATTGTGAAGATTAGCCTATAATTTAAGTGATCACAGAGTCGCGACAGGGCGGGCCTTGACCCCTTATACCCTCTGGGGTAACGCCTGCTCAATTGGAGGTAACCATTTATTTTGCCTTAATTAATTACAACTAATCGGGAAATGATCCAAAAATAATAAACTTGATTCGTTTTGCTTTTTTTGGTAATGTGCATTTATAGTTTATGTATAAACACTATTGAAACGCGCTCTGCATTGAAGATGTTCTGGTACCTATGGATATAACCCACAGTCTTAAGCAGGGTTATCCCGCCCCTTTCAATTGACTCTCTATACCTCCACAGCGAAAGGTGCCGGAAAACTTTTAGCCATCGTGTGTTCGCAGCGACCTTCAAAGCCACTCGCCCTCTGACGGTCACCTGTGGCTTACCATGCCTGGCCTTGCTTAAGCCAAATGAGAAATATTTAACACATAGGACTGAAAACTTTTTTAAGGCCGGTTTGTTACACGGGACCGGCGATCAGCCCTTTTTGCCTGGTGTTCTGTTATAGGTTCTTTAACCGGCAACAAAAGCGATTTGGTACAGTACCGATGCCCTGATTGAGTCATCACTAAATTAGGTGAGATCAGGAATCCGCTTTCAGGGGACAGCCAGACGGATTTATTTTTCAAAATTTATCTTCTTTTGGTAAGTTCAGCGAAAACTTGGTCAAGAACATGTCGGGAGAGATGTGGGATCGTACGGTTGAGCATCCTATTAGCTTTCAGGGAAAAATCATGAAAATAGGCCCTGTTTACGGTTGAAACATTCACCTCAATTTTAATCAAAATAAATGATTGCCATCAAGATAAAACAAGACAAAAAATCCAAGATGATAAAATTGGTGAGCCAGGAGATTAACAGCGCCCTTTCCAAACTCATACCCACTTTCGATACGAAAGCGGATGAAATAAAATTGATGAAGTTGGAACATGATTCGGATTGGGTAAAACTGACATATGAAGTCCTGCGGAATGTCAGACGTTCCAAATCCGAAGAGAATCTTTCCCCGTACCGGGAAATGGGACTTACAATGCAGGTCGGTAGGAATAGTTAGTGTCCATCCGGATACAACCAATTTCCGGATGGTGAAATTAACCCACCTTTCTCGACACTCTCAGCAGCACCCTTGAATCCGGCATTTTTTCAGTTTTGCTTATCGTAACTTATAATTTCAGAATATAGGATTATTGACCTCACTTCAGAGTCATCGCCTTTTCAGGACAGATTTCCTGACAGCAAAAACAAGTAATACAGATGTCAGCATCCACCACAGGAAAGTCTTCTTTCATTGTGAGAGCGGATACCGGGCAATGATCTATACAGGCGCCACACGCCGTGCACAGTTCCGGATCGGCCTGGGGTCTTACCTCAGTCTTGGTTTTCATCAATTCCTGAATCGCCGGGTTACCGGAAATGGCCTCACCACCTAAGGGCGGAACCTTGAAATCCGCTATAATTCTCATTTCCCCATCTATTTGAATCATTTGAGAATCAAAATCCCCAAGCCCCATGGCCTTTGCTTTTTGAAGAAAACGCAGGCGGGCAGGATCAAGCCCCATCATTCTCGCAACAACCCCATCCAGGGCCACGCCATTATCGGCAGCCAGAATCAGGCCTATCTCCCTCAAATCAGGTGAGGCCGGACCATTTCCCTCCATGCCCACCACTGCATCCATGATAAACAAATCCGGAACCCGCAGGCGAAAAACCTCTACGATAACATCATGAAAACGCTCCGGCGTGCCGGCAATCCGGTGCAGCCTTGCTTTCTGTGCACCGGGCAGGATCCCATAGCTATTTTTAATGGCCCCGGTCATAGCGGTAAGACCATGGGTTTTAAATTTGGGCAGGCTTATAACGATATCAGCGTCCAAAATTTCCTTGGAAATTCCTACTTCGGGCATGAAATCGGGATTAAAGGCAAGGTTTTGTGTTGTGTTGCCGATATTCATGTAATAGCCCTTGGCCGCATCCATCAATCCGGTTTTTTCAAAGCTTTTCTCATTGTCGCCATAGCTGAACAAACCCGGATTATCGCCCACCACAATCTCGGCAGGGGACATTTCCTCAACTTTTTCAACAACCGCCCGCAATAAAGACGGGTTGGTCACAATGTGTTCTTCCGCTGTGGACAACCGGAGCACATTGGGTTTGATCACAACTTTTTTCCGGGCAATCTCCTGGGGGAAAATCTCAAAGGCGCGATCAATTGCGCTTCGGCAGGTATCGTAAGATGCCGGGTGTATCAAGACACGATGCATATTTTCTCCTTTTCGTTACCGAACATATAGTATCTATCTATCTTTTATTTGTTAGCTTTTTCAATATGATAGGATCAAAAGGTTTGTTGCTTTGAAACCATTGCCGGGATTTATACTGCTCCCCAATTGAGCCCTCGCTCAATTGGGGAGCAGTCAGCAGTCAGCAATCAGCTTTCAGCACTCAGCATTCAGGATGCACTTTAGGGACCGGGAATTCTGCTTCATCTAAATGGAATATAACGAGCCCGCAACAGCTCAATAGCAGGAGTGGCAGCACCCCGCTTTTCATGATTTCGATGTTTTTGACTCTGATCTTTTCAGATGTACCTGGAGCGCCATGAGAGCGGCCGGTGTGACCCCGGAGATACGGGATGCCTGGCCTAAGGATATGGGCCTCACCTTTGTGAGTTTTTCTCTTACCTCGGTCGTGAGACCATGGATGATCCGGTAATCCATGTCATCAGGAAGCCTGACATTCTCCACGCGTTTCAACTTTTCCACCTGGCGCTCCTGGCGGTCAATATAACCCGCATACTTGATCCGCGTCTCGATCTCTTCGGACACCTGCTCTTCCGTGTTTGAGAGTCCGGCATCAAACACATAAAGATGCTCGAACAATATCTCCGGCCTTTTCAGTAATTGCTCTAAAGACGTGCTGGTCTTGATGGGTGCCGTGCCCAATTCCTTCAGCCTGTCCTGCACCCCGGATTCCGGTTTCAGTCTAATACTTTTTAAACGGGCAAACAGTTCTTCCACTGCAACCCTTTTTTTGCAGAACCGGTCATACACCTCACGAGACACCAGGCCCAGCCTGTACCCTGTATCCCTGAGCCTGAAATCAGCATTGTCCTCTCTCAGGAGGAGGCGATGTTCGGCCCTTGATGTAAACATGCGGTAGGGCTCTTTGGTCCCCTTGGTGACCAGGTCGTCTATGAGCACTCCCGTGTATGCCTGTGACCTTTCAAGGATAAGGGGTTCTTCTTCCCTGATCTTCAACACCGAATTAATTCCGGCCAACATGCCCTGGGCAGCGGCCTCTTCATAGCCGGAAGTCCCGTTGATTTGACCCGCGTGATAAAGTCCCTCCACCAGTTTGGTCTCCTGGGTGGGCTTGAGCTGCACCGGATCAATATAATCATATTCAATGGCATATCCGGGCCTTAATATCTCGGCCTTATGAAGCCCCTCTATTGAGCGGACCATCCTTATCTGGATATCAATGGGCAGGCTCGTGGGAATGCCGTTGGGATAGACCTCCCATGTATCCAGACCCTCCGGCTCCAAGAAAACCTGGTGTCGTTCTTTTTCGGCAAAACGGACGATCTTGTCCTCGATTGAGGGGCAGTAACGCGCCCCCACCCCCTCGATGATACCGCTGAAAAGAGGTGAACGGTCCAGTCCTTCTTTTATGATTTCATGGGTATTCCGGTTTGTATAGGTGACATAGCAGGACACCTGGGGCAATGGGATCTCCGTTGTAGTAAAGGAAAAGGGCCTGGGGTTTTCATCGCCTTTTTGTTCTTCGAGTCCGTTATAATCAATGGTCCGTCCGTTCAGCCTCGGCGTGGTGCCCGTCTTGAGCCTGCCAAGTTCAAAGCCCAGTTCCTCCAACTGCCGGGACAGATACTCGGACGGTGGGTCCCCCATGCGGCCTGCGGGAAAATGATCCAGACCCACATGGATCAGACCCCTCATAAAGGTGCCGCTGGTCAGGATAACGGCCTTTCCTAAAAACTTCTCATGGATCTGGCTTTCAATCCCGAAGACCTTTCCGTCCTTTACCAGAAGCCTGTCCACCATGGCCTGTCTCATATCCAGGTTCTGCTGGGCCTCTAAGACGGATTTCATGCGTTTTTTGTAGAGATCCATGTCGTTCTGAGACCTGGACCCCTGGACGGCCAGTCCCTTTCGTGTATTGAGGCGCCTGAACTGGATACCGGTCTGGTCCGTGTTTTTGGCCATCTCCCCGCCCAGGGCGTCAATTTCCTTGACAAGGTGCCCCTTGGCCAGACCGCCAATGGCAGGATTACAGCTCATTGCGGCAATATGATCGAGGTTGATGGTCAGAAGCAGGGTCGGGTGCCCCATTCGCGCGGCGGCCAAGGCGGCCTCGCACCCCGCATGGCCTGCCCCGACCACGATCACATCATATTCTTTGTCATAGGTAGACATGATAGGCTTGATTTTTTTGAAGTATCAACTGCTTAGAACCTTAATACAAGTTCACCTGTGATTTTTTGACAGGATTAACTCGATAGAGTGGACAAATTTTATTCTTAAAAAAAGGATGTACCGGATATAAAAATCTTGTTTATCCTGTACATCCTGTCTAAAAGCCCTTTTTTGATTAGGTTAACAACGATTGCAAACCGTTGAAAAAGGCCACCTTAGCGGTGTTGCCTGGGCTAAAACGGGTCCTGGACCATAACGGTCTGTTCCCTGCCCGGCCCCACCGAGATGATAAACGCAGGGACTCCCGTGATATCCTCGATTGCCTTTACGTAATCCTTTGCACGGGTCGGCAAATGGCTCAACTCCCTGGCCTCGGTTATGTCATCCTGCCATCCGGGAAGTTCCTCATATATGGGCTTGCACCGCGCCATTTTATTCAAACTTGCGGGCCTGCTCTCGATCCTTTCGCCATCCAGTTCGTAACCGACACAGATCTTCAGGGTTTCCAGACCCGTCAGGACATCCAGTTTTGTAATGGCAAAACTGTTCAGTCCGTTCAGGCGGGCCGAGTCCCGAACAACGGCAAGATCCAGCCATCCGCAACGCCGCCTGCGACCGGTGGTGGCCCCGAATTCGGCGCCCCGCTCCTGAATGTAATCACCGGTTTTATCCGTGAGTTCCGTAACAAAAGGCCCGGCCCCTACCCTTGTGGTGTATGCCTTTACAATACCAAGGACATGATGCAACTGATTAGGGCCTATGCCCGCGCCTGCGCATGCATTACCCGCAACGGGGTTGGATGAAGTGACAAACGGGTATGTACCGTGGTCAATGTCTAAGTGCGTGCCCTGGGCCCCCTCGAAAAGGATGTTCGCTTTGGTCTTCACGGCCTGGTACAATTCCAGAGAAACATCGGAAAGAAAGGGCTTGAGTTCTTCCGCCATGCCCAAGTATTGATCTATAACCGGCTGCACTTCCAAAGGCTCGGCGTTCAGGAATTTGGTGAGATAGAAATTTTTTTCCTCGAGATTGGCCCTGATTTTTTCCTTCATGGTGTCCGGTTCTGTAAAATCCACGGCCCTCACCCCTGTTCGCGCTACCTTGTCTTCATAGCAGGGGCCGATTCCGCGTCCTGTCGTCCCGATTTTGGTCTTTCCCTTGGCTACCTCCCTGGCCAGATCAACGGCCTTGTGATAAGGCATTATTATATGCGCCTTTTCACTCAAAGAGAGCCTTTTCGGGCTTATTTCCAAACCCATCTCCCTGAGATCCCTTATCTCTTCCAGAAGCACTTCCGGGTCAACCACGAGACCGTTCCCTATGAGGCATTTCTTGTCCTTATAAAGGATGCCTGAAGGTATAATGTGGCAAATGAACTGTTTTCCTTCCACCACAAGGGTATGTCCCGCATTATTTCCCCCCTGAAACCTGACGACAAGGTCCGCCTTGGCCGTTAAAAGATCAACCACCTTACCCTTTCCTTCGTCCCCCCACTGGGTTCCCACTACAACCACATTTGACATGATTTCACTCCGAATTAGTATGAATGTAATAGCTCAATCTATCTTTTGCGGACATGCTGCCCGCTCCTTATTGCACAAGCCTTTTTGTTATCCGAAAGCGCCCGCCATGTCAATGGCTTTCATCCTGCGATTCAGGGAAACGACGAAGTCATAGCTTCAGGGGGACATAAATCCTCCTCAA
>JAIOSR010000525.1 GCA_021107495.1 Desulfobacterales bacterium
GGCCAACAAAATCGCTAAAGATTATTTTGACAGTATAAAGGCCGATTTTCCAGGCGCCAGGCTGATTGCCGGGGGGCTGCAGGATGAGACCAATACATCGCTCAGGGAATTAGGCCAGGCAGGGGCACTGGCCCTTTTTCTCATATTCTTTATCCTTTCACTGCAATTCAACTCGTTTACCCAGCCCTTTATCATTATGATCACCATTCCTTTTGTGACCCTTGGTGTCATGGTGGGGTTGCTTGTGAGCAACAACCCGCTCACCTTTGTGACCCTTATTGGTCTTTTGACCCTCACTGGGATCGTGGTCAATGATTCCCTTGTTCTGATCGATTTCATAAACCGCTATCGCAGGGAACACCCCAAACAGCTTTATTTAGCCATTGTAAGGGGGTGCCATGTGCGCATGCGGCCCATTATTCTAACCTCCCTTACCACCATATTCGGTTTAGCGCCGATGGCAATAGGCCTGGGTGGAAAGTCTCCTCTCTGGGCCCCCATGGCAACGGCCATCATGTGGGGCCTCGGTTTTGGCTCAATGCTCATCCTTTCCATGGTGCCTGCCTATTATGCTATCCTTGAAGATATAGGCTACTTTATCCGGCACCGGAAACGGAGAAAGGCGGATACATTAAGAGAGATAGATGAGGCATTTGAGTTTGAGGAATTGCAGACATACATGAAAAAGTAGGGGCAGGGCAAGCCCTGCCCGAAACCAATGCCCCAGGGAATTTGTATGAAGGTAGAATTTCAGCGTTTTAAGTGATGCCGGGAAGGGCCGTGGGGGTCTCTTTTTTAAAATCCGCATAAACCGGCCAGGGCACATGGAACGGCAGGTTGGCCTTGAAACTCTTTCATAGATGGCCTCAAAATGAGGTTACCCATAATAGCGGTAATCGTTCTGCCTGTTGGTAGCGAAGTTCAAGACGCACCGGGCTTGGATCTACCTTTTAAAAAATGCTTTGATGCAGCTTTTAAAAAAGAGACCCCCATGGCCCTGTGTTCAACTACTTATATTTTTAAATAATCAGAGTAATACGTTTATAAGGAGGATATAATGAGCAAATTACTAAAAGATGATCAGTGGGTATGGGTGGTGATTCAGAATCCGGGTGGAAATGAGCAGTTTCTGGGACAGCAAGATGAAGAGAAGGGTGTTTCCTTTATACCGACTTTTGTTGGGAAAGAAGAGGCCGAACAGGGGCTCACGCTAATGGCGCGAGAGGCGGGGCGCAAATATGAGGTCCAGGCCATTCTTTTTGAAGACCTGTCCGAGAGAGCGGCTGAACACGGGCTCATGCTTTTTGTGGTGGACGCAAAGGGGGAAGTCCTCGAGAAAATTGAAACACGAAAGACAGTCCATTGATGATTTAATCACCTGTCGTTAATAAGTGCTTATCCAGGAACTGACGTTTTTAGATTCGCGCTGTCAGCCATCAGCCCGCCATAAGGACGGCGGGCGAGCTTTCGTCTTTCAGCAATGGACATTAAAAACAAGGTGTTGGCTGATTGCTGATCGCTGACCGCTGAAAGCTCCATATATTTTATGTTGACAAATTTTTTGATCTCGAATAGCTTGCTTCGAAAATAGATTGTCTTAAAAAAGTTATGTCAGGCGAAAGCCATCCCGACTTTTGGGGTGGCTTTTTTTGTTTCAGCCCAATTGGGCCTTGGCTCGATTAGGGTAAACCAGAATTTGTTTGTTTAGAGGTAACTATACAGGTTCAAGGTTTTGGGATTCAACATGAGGCGGAGTTATGATCCTTACCTGGGTCCGGACACCGGCCTTGTTTCGCAACCCGTTCGGGAAAAACTCAAACCTTGAACCAATGCCGTTGCATTTGGAGTATACGAAATGGGAGTCAAAATATTTGTACTTGCAGGCTATTTTCTTGTTGTACTGACTATCGGATTCATTGCCCGCACTCGCTGGAGATCGTCGCCTGAAACCTATTTCCTGGCCGACAGGAAGCTGGGGACCTTTGTGCTGTTAGGCACGATGGTGGCGACCAATTTTTCCGCATTCACGGTCTTCGGAACATCAGGGGCCGGGTACAGGGACGGGTATGCCTTTTTCCCCATAATGGGTTTTGGCACAGGCTTCATGGCCCTCACGTTCTGGATATTAGGGAGAAAGATCTGGCGCGTGGGAAGTGAAAAGGGCGTTGTGACGCCCCCCGAGATGATCCGGGTGATATATGACAATCCCCTTCTGTCCTTTATCTTTGCACTGGTCATGATCGTTTTCACCGTGCCATATCTGGCCCTGCAGCCCATGGCGGCCGGGTATGCGCTGGAAGCCCTCGTGGGTCTTCCCTACTTTACGGGGTGTCTTCTGGTAACCGGAATTATTGTCCTCTATACCCTGAGGGGCGGTATGCGGGCTGTGGCCTGGACAGATCTTTTCCAGGGTGTGCTTATGGCCGTTTTGATGGTAGTATCTTTAATCCTGGTTGCCAGGTATCACGGTGGGTTTGTGGCTGCCAATCAGGATGTACTGGCCATGAATCCGGACCTGTTCTCACGGCCCGGGGCCTCGGGAAAATACACCATTACCATATGGTTCAGCTTTATCATGCTCTGGTTTTTCTGCGACCCCATGTTTCCCCAGTTATTCCAGCGGTTTTTTTCAGCCAAGAATGAACGGACCATTTCCCTTATGATGATCTTCTATCCCCTGGTCTGCACCCTTATATTCTTCATGCCCATTGCGGTTGGCGTCCTGGGGCATCTGTCCTTTCCGGATCTTGTGGGTAAACAGGCCGACCGGATTCTCCCGATGGTGATAACCCTGGTCTCCGGTGATATAATGTCCGCCCTTGTCATTGCCTGCGGTCTTGCTGCGCTTATGTCCACCATGGACTCCCAACTCCTCACCCTCAGTTCCATCTTCACAAGGGATATTTTCCCTCTTCTTACGGGCAGGCATGTAAAAGGAAATGCGGCGGGCAGGATCTTTGTCATTATCCTGAGCCTTGCGGGGCTTGCTCTTGCGTATAAGCCGCCCGCCACCATCCTTCAGATAGCGACCCAGACCTTTACGGGGCTTGCTGTCCTGTTCCCCACGGTGATATTCGGCCTCTACCTCAAGAGGGTACGGGCGGTCCCTGCCATACTCTCCATCCTTTCAGGAGAGGGAATTATGCTCCTTTGCTATTTGAGGATCATACCATCCTGGGGGTTCCTGCCGGTTGTCCCGGTCATGGCCGTGACTTTCTCCGTTTACTTAGGCACACTCTGGGTCGTGCTTTGGCGCGAAGGGGCACTTCATATGCGGATGCCGGGGTGGCTCTCGGACCCCTATTTCTATCTGATGCTTGGTGTCTTTATTCTTGCCCTGGACTTCTGGGCGTGGGGGAAGGCCTATCCGCAATGGGCCGGGATACCCTTGTGGTTGGGGTATTTTGTGGCTTTGTCCGCCCTTCAGACCTTTCTTATGATTCGGCTCGTGAGGAGACTCAAAAAGGGCATCGCAGGTCAGAAAAGGGCATCATGATATGGCTGACGTGTTCGCCCGCACGGTGGCGGAAGGCTTATTCTACTTCAGGCGGAAAAGTTTTTTTACGGCTGTCCAGCCCATCTTGCGGCGGATGATTCCCAATTGATCCTGAAGGGGAAGCTCTTTGGGGCATACATCCTCGCAGGCTAAGAGCCCCATGCATCCGAAGATGCCCTCATCGGTTCCTATGACTTCAAAGTAATCCCCGTCTTTACGTTTGTCCCTGGGATCCAGCATAAACCTGGCAATACGATTTACTGCAATGGCCCCCAAAAAATCCTCACGCATGTTGGCCGTGCCGCAAGCGGCCACACAGCAACCGCACTCCACACAGCGTTCTAATTCATAAATTTCTTCGGCCAGGGCGTTGTCCATCTTTTCTTCCCTGGCGTCCGGGTCGAATTCGGCGTTTGTGTGAATCCATGAACCGATTTTTTCATTGGTTGCCCTGAACCAGGTGCCCGTGTCCACGGACAGGTCCCCTATCAATTTGAATACGGGAAGGGGCATGAGGGTAATTTCGTCGGGCAGTTCCTTGGTCAGGGTCTTGCATGCCAGACCGGGTCTACCGTTGATCACCATGGCGCAAGAACCGCATATGCCTGCCCGGCAGCAAAAATCAAACTGAAAAGAAGGGTCATGCTCTTCCCTGATACGTGTCAGGGCAATGAAAAGGGTCATACTGTCCGTCTCTTCAAGCCTGAAGGTATCGGTGTGTGGAATGGAATCCTTGTCCTGCGGATTATATCGGAATATGTTGAATTTGAGTCTTCTGCCCATTCTAATCTCCCATTACTGTTTCTGGTTCGCCCTCTATGTTTTTTCCCTCAGCGCTTATGATCTTTGTTGCTCCGTATCCCCGTTCGCCCGGCGGGTTTTCCATGGTCTTTGATACCGACTCGTAGTCCAGGGTGGGGAGTTCATCTCCCTCCTTCCATGTGGCCAATGTCCGGTTCAGCCAGTCGCGGTCGTTTCTGGCATCACAGTCCTCCCGGGCATGA
>JAIOSR010000130.1 GCA_021107495.1 Desulfobacterales bacterium
TGCGCGGTTCGTTCCGCACTTATGGATAATTCGAAATTCCAATGTATCAATATTGACAACCTCGCTCAAGGTCACAAAATCATCATGGCATCCCCGTAACTGTAAAACATGTATCCTTCTTCAATGGCATGCCTATAAGCATCTTTTATTAAGTCCAGACCCGCAAATGCGGAAACCAGAAAAAGTAGAGAACTCTTCGGCAGATGAAAGTTGGTGATCAGCACATCCACGGCCTTAAAAGAATACCCTGGTACCACGAGAAGATCCGTTTTCCCTTGCCCGGGCCGGATGAAACCGTCCGGGTCCGAGGCAGTCTCAAGTGCCCTGACCACGGTAGTCCCCACAGCAACGACACGGCCTCCCTCTTTTTTTGTCCGTTCAATAGCCTCCGCCGTCTCCGGTTTAATCCGGTAGGATTCTTCGCCTAATTGATGTTCCCGAATATCCCTTACCCGAACCGGGCCAAAAGTCCCGTATCCCACGTGCAGGGTCAGACTAGTCATAGCAACGCCGGCCTGCTGGAGTCTTTCAATCAAATCCCGGGTAAAGTGAAGCCCGGCAGTTGGTGCGGCAATAGCACCCTTTTTTTCGGAATAGACCGTCTGGTAACGTTCCCTGTCGAGCTGCGAGTGCGGACTCTCCTTGCCTCGCTTTATATAAGGCGGCAGAGGCATATGCCCTTTTTCTTCAAGCAAGGCATCAATGGACATATCCCCTGTAAATGTAATTCGAACCAGACCGTTTTCCAGTAATTCCCGAACCTGCCCCAGGATGCCCTGTTCAAAAAACAAGCGGCTCCCGTTTTTGGGCCGCTTTGAAGATTTGACCAGGCATGCACGTGTTTTTGGGTTTTCCCCGTCCGAATCCGGGTGCTCCAACACCAGTATCTCAACCCGGCCCCCGCTTTCCTTGCGTCCAAAAAGCCTTGCAGGCACAACCCGGGTATCATTTACAACCAGGAGGTCACCGGGCCGGAGCAACATGGGAAGATCAAAAAAATGACGACCTTCAAAGGATTTTTTTAAGGGATCCACCACGAGCAAACGGGAACGGTCCCGTGTTTTCTTAGGGACCTGGGCTATCAGGCCTGAAGGCAACTCATAATTGTAATCCTCTGTATTAAACATTCGAACATTTTGAAAAAATTAAGCTAAACAAAATCCACTTTAAAGTCAAATGATTTTATCCCCTGAAAAAGTAAGCCATTAAAAGACCCAAAGCCATTGCCAAAAAACCCATGACCCTGAGATATGAATCCGGGATTTCCCGGACCATTGACATCCATTCTTTCATCTTGCCGGGAAAGGCAAAATAGGGAAGACCTTCCACTACGAGTACCAGCCCCAACAGACATAAAAGCAATTTCATCCTTAATTAATCCTCAAAAAACAGGATCTGTTCGTAATAACTCAAATAAGTAGCAACTTTACCGACCGGCAGCAAAAAAAATGACCATTTTTTGCCTGACTGACTTCGACAGTAAGACTCTCTATCAAGAATATGACAACGTCCAACTCGCTCGACCGCAAGACGGCCGTGATATGACTCCCCATGAACGAATATTGTATACCATAAACCCAGCCGTTCGCTGTGTCAACAAATGAGGCTATCTTACAACAGACTTCTACCTGTCTCAGCTTTATCTTCACATAATTCTTGATCTATTAACAAAGATCAGTTAGCTTTAATGGTTTACAAATAAATTTTGAATAGAGATTTAAACCCTAGAAAATCAATGATCGACACACCCAATAATCTGACAGTAGATTTGGCCGCCCTGGTTCATAATCTTGACCAGGTCCGGGCGCTGGTAGGTCAGGGCATTAAAATCATGGGTGTTGTCAAGTCTGATGCCTATGGACACGGAATGCTGTCAATATCCCGAACCCTTGAAAGTAACGGCATCGACTGTCTCGGGGTCGCATTTCTCCATGAAGCCCTTGAGTTGAGGAATGAAGGGATCAGGTTGCCCATTGAGATCCTGTGCGGCATTCAGACAAAAGAGGAAGCCAGAGAGGTTGTGGATAAGGATCTGACCCCGGTCCTGTTTGACATGGAGGTCGCTGAGACTTTGGCACGTGAAAGCGGAAAAAAGGGAAAGAGAACGCGCATACACGTCAAAGTGGACACGGGCATGGGACGACTCGGAATCCCTCAGGGAGAGATAATTCCTTTTATCCGTAAGATCGCCGCCCTTAAAGACCTGGATCTCGAGGCACTTACATCACATCTTTCATCCGCAGATGAATGTGTCGGCGATTTCACTGAAAGCCAGGTAGAAAACTTTAAAAATGCCGTTAAAAAGGCCCGGGCCTTAGGGCTGGGTCTGTCCTCAAACAACCTGGCCAACAGTGCCGGCATTATGGGCCACCAGCAAGCATACTTTGATATGGTACGGCCGGGTATTATGCTATACGGTGGTCTACCTTCCCCGGAGTTTAAAAGCCCGGTTGCCTTGAGAACCGCCATGAATTTCAAAGGCCGGGTCTTTCAGATCAGAGAGATCCCGGACCGGACACCGGTCAGCTATGGAAGGACATATTACACGGAAGGCCCGCGGCGAATGGCGGTCCTTTCAGCAGGCTATGGAGACGGCCTGCCCCGAAGCATGTCAAACAGGGGAAAGGTCCTTATCAAGGGGAAAAAGGCACCGATAGTGGGCAGGATATGTATGAATCTTACCATCTGCGATATCACGGGTATCAAGGACATAAGGCCCGGAGATGAGGCGGTTTTTTTGGGCTCACAGGGTGATGAAATCATTACAGCAGACGATCTGGCCCGATGGGCGGGCACCATTTCATACGAAATATTATGTTCCATCGGCCGGGGTCACAGAAAGGAATATATATAGTGAAAAAAAAATTGGACGCCGTGCTGAAATCAACCATTGATGACTGCTTTGAAAGGGGACTTCTGTCAAAAACCCCCCTTCCGGACTATGTCATTGAAATTCCAAACAACCCGGACCATGGTCATTTCGCCACCAATTTACCGTTGACCCTTGCTTCGAGTCAGAAACGTGCACCCAGGGAGATCGCCTCTGTCCTGGTTGAGAATCTCAAAGATGAGGGAGACCTCCTTGAAAAAACGGAAATAGCCGGCCCGGGCTTTATCAACTTCAGGATCAGCCCAAAAGAATGGCATGGTGTGTTATGCAATATTTTGAGTCTCAGGGCCAATTATGGTCGTACTACTTATGGAAACAACGAAAAGGTCTTAGTAGAATTTGTCAGCGCCAACCCCACGGGTCCCCTTCATATCGGACATGGCCGGGGAGCAGCGTTGGGGGACACCCTTTGCAGGATTCTTTCCTTTTGCGGTTACGAAGTCACCCGGGAATTTTATATAAATGATGCGGGCCAGCAGATCAGGATGTTAGGTGAGTCCGTTTTCTGCCGCTTCAAGCAGATGTATGACCCGGCCTATCCCTTCCCGGACAACGGGTATCATGGGGACTATATCCTGGACTTAGCCAGGATCATATCGGAAGAGGTAGATCTCAAAAACCTGTCCGAAGAGGCGGCCATTAACATCTGCACGCAAAAGGGCAAGAAAATGATGTTAGACGAAATCAAGCAGGACTTGTCCCGGTTCGGGGTGGCCTTTGATGTATGGTACAGTGAAAGCGCCCTTTATGACTCCGGTCTTCTAAAAAGTGCCTTGGACACGATAAAAGGAAAAGGACAAACCTATGACCTGGAAGGGGCACAGTGGATCAAGACTTCTGGTTTCGGGGATGACAAGGACCGGGTCATACGGAAAAAAGATGGACAGTTCACCTATTTTGCCTCCGATATCTCCTACCATCTGGAAAAACAGAGGAGAGGTTTTGAAAAGGCAATTAACATCTGGGGGGCTGATCACCACGGCTATGTGCCACGAATGAAGGCCGCACTTTTGGCCCACGGATTTCCCGAAGACTGGCTCTCCGTCATGCTTATTCAGTTGGTGAAGCTATGGAAGGGTGGCCGGGAGATCAAGATGTCAAAGAGGGCTGGAGACTTCGTGACACTCAAGGAACTGGTAGATGAAGTTGGGGTGGATGCGGTTCGGTTTGTCTTTCTCACAAAAAGCCATGACTCAACCCTTGATTTTGATATAGATCTTGTAAAAAAACAGGACAGTGACAACCCTGTGTATTATGTCCAGTACGGGCACGCCAGGATATGCAGCATTTTCAGGAAGGCGGCTTCAGAAGGGATTTCCCTGCCGGACATGCCGGACGGGCTCTTGGAACGCCTGACATTGAATGAAGAAATGGCGCTCATCAGGCGCATGGCCGAGTTTCCATCCCTCTTAGATGAAATCTCCAGGACATTGGAACCGCACCGTTTGACCTATTATCTCACAGACCTAGCTGCCTCGTTTCACAGGTATTTCAATTTAGGGACAAAAACACCTGAATACCGTATCGTTACCAATGACAGGGAAACGAGCCAGGCAAGATTATTTTTGGCTGATGCCGTCAGGTCTGTTATTGGAAACGGGCTCGGTCTTTTAGGAATAAGCGCCCCGGAGAAAATGTGAGCCAATCGGAGGACGTATGTCATCTAAGCAAACCAAAGCCCGGGAAACAGGCAAAAGATATAACCTGGAGTTTTCCGTCACATCCGCCTTTTTCTGGTCTTTGGGTCTCTTTTTCCTCCTGGGCTGGATTTTTGTTCTGGGCATACTTGTGGGCAGGGGATTTTTACCCGGCGAAGTCAAAACCCTGACCGAAATGAAGATACAAATAGCCAAACTCCAGGACATGGTCAGTAAAAGAAATTCATCAGATCTGGACAAAATCAGGAAATTGAGTAAAGATCCGAAGTTCAGATTTTACGATGAACTCTCCGCCAAAAAAGAAGATGTTGCAAAAAAAGGCCTGCAAGTCCAAAAAAAGAACTATGACCAGTCTGACCTGGATAAGCGGATCAAGGCACTGGAAAAACTGGTAGCGAACAGAAGTCAACCAGGCATTCAAAAAACGGAGATTAAGACAAAAACTGATAAAAAGGTTGACCAATCCGAAAGGCGCGGCATGTTCACTGTGCAATTGGCCTCCCTTGGAAGTGAAATTGAGGCTGTCAAGATTGTCAACCGGTTAAAAAACAAGGGATATCCTGCCTATTTTTATGAGGCAAGCATAAACGGAAAAAGCTATTACCGCGTTAGGTGCGGCACCTTCCATACCGAAAGTGAGGCTAAGAATTTTAAAAATATCTTAGCCCGTAAAGAGGGGATGACAGGGTTTATATCTAAGGCAGGGGAGTAAAAAAGATATCAAATGCATATCAGAAAGGCTATCATAGCGGATATTAAGGAGATCCACAGGCTACTGAACCACTATGCGGATCAGGGTCTTTTGCTTCCAAGGTCTTTGAGCGAACTTTATGACCATTTACGAGACTATGTAGTATTGGTATCAGACGATCACAGGCATTTGATGCACGGTGTCTGTGGACTGCGCATATGCTGGGAGGACCTGGCTGAGATCAAGTCTTTGGCAATTTCCGAAGATCAGCAGGGAAAAGGTTCGGGAATCCGGCTTGTTGAGACATGTCTTGAGGAGTCCCGGTCTTTAGGCCTTAAAAAGGTGTTTACCCTCACCTATGTGCCCGATTTTTTTATAAAGCTTGGGTTTAATGTGGTTGAAAAAGCGGTCCTTCCCACAAAAATATGGGCGGATTGTCTGAACTGCCCCAAGTTTCCGGACTGCGATGAAACAGCATTGATGATTAATTTGTAAAAATCCTGGCTCAGGGTACCAGGCCTTGGTTATCCCCAGAGGGGATTTGCTTTGTTTGAGTTTTATTGACTTATTGAAATTTCAAATATCAAATCCCAAATATCAAACAAATTTCAATGACCAAAATTCTGAAATCCAAACAATGGATTGTCCTGGAAGGTTTTGGTCATTGAATATTGGAATTTGAGATTTGTTTGTTATTTGGTGCTTGGAAATTGTATTTTTAGACACAAAAATTCAAGGCAAAGCCTTATAACTCTGACCTGGCCCATAGGACCAGGTTTTTAATGGAAAATAAAATCGCAGAGCGATTTTATTAGAGGAGGACAAAATGTTTGGCATAGGCATGCCGGAATTGATTATTATTATGGTTATCGCCTTGGTCGTCATTGGCCCGAGCAAACTGCCCGATCTGGCCAAGGCCCTCGGCAAGGGCATGAATGAATTCAAAAAGGCCACCCAGGATATCAAGGAGAGCCTAAACGTGGAAGAAGAATTAAAGGAGGCGAAAGAGGACCTGGTAGACTCCGTAAGCGGCCTTGATAATCCTCTTGAGTTGGAACCACCCGAATCCACGAAAGATGAAATGCCTAAATACGATGACTTCGACGAAATGTTAGATGACTATGAAAAGACAAAAGAGGAACCCCAGGAGGATCAAAAAAACCTAAGCACCGCAGACCCGGCCAAGGAGAAAAACGGGGATGGATAGCGACGAAAAACAGCCTTTTTTAGGTCATTTAGAAGAATTGCGCAAAAGACTTGTCCGGTGTGCCATTGCCGTTGGAATAGGTTTTGCCATTGCCTATTTTTTTGCCGAAAGGCTTTTCCAGATATTAGTAGCACCCCTCAAAGCCGTTATGCCGGAAGGTGATCAACTCATTTTCACAAACCTTCCAGAGATGTTTTTTGCGTATCTCAAGGTGGCCTTTATTACGGGTATCTTAGCTGCGGCCCCGCTTCTCTTTTATCAACTGTGGATGTTCGTGGCCCCGGGGCTTTACCGAAAAGAAAAAAGATATGCCTTTCCTTTCGTCATATCCTCTACCCTCCTTTTCGTGGGAGGCGCCCTATTCGGCTACTTTGTGGTCTTTCCTTTTGGTTTCAAATTTTTTATCGGGTTTTCCAATGAATATGTAAAGGCCCTTCCTTCAGTTAAGCAATATTTCTCCTTTGCCCTTAAATTGCTTTTTGCTTTCGGGCTTGTGTTTGAACTCCCGGTCGTGATCTTTTTCCTTACAAAAATGAAAATCGTAACCCCGGAGCTACTCAGAAAAAAACGCAAGTACGCCATACTCCTGACATTTGTTTTAGCCGCCATACTCACACCACCGGATGTAATCACCCAGTGCATGATGGCCGGTCCCCTGATCATCCTCTATGAAGTAGGCATAATGGTTTCACTGATTGCCCGCAAGAAAAAAGAGAAAGAAGAGGAAGCAAAAAAGGCAGGTGAGGAGACAGAGGATAAACCGGTGGAGGATGAGACGGTGGAGGATGAGACTCCTTAGGAGTAAATATCCGGGTCTGGAGGGCTCGGCCTTGGTTATCCCCAGAGGGGATTTGCTTTGTTAGAGTTTCATTGACTTGTTGAAGATACAAACATCAAACAGGAAAAAGATTAACGTCGAACATCGAACGCTCAACATTGAACGTCGAATGTGGGTGTCGCTTCGCTTCCTTTTTTTATAAAATTGAAACGCCGAAGGCGTACCATAATTCGACGTTGGACGTTCGATGTTGGACGTTCGTTTTTTGGCCCGGTTTTGGTCATTGGATATTGGGGTTTGTTTGGAATTTGGTATTTCCAATACTCCGTGAATGAGTACGTCAGATTTAACGGTATACGACCATGCGCCTGCCGGAAATGGTCAATAGGAACGGTTCCTTCTCCACCTCCCCCTCGGGATCAAAAACAACGTTTCCTGTAAGGCCCGGAAAATCCCGGCACTCAAGGAGGGCATCCTTAAGTTCCCCCCTTGTCCGAACGCCGTTAACTGCCATCATGTGCTTCAAAAGCCCTATGGTATCATAGCCGGTGGCAGCCAAAATTCCGGGCATAGCGTCAAAGGTCGCAAAATATTCCTCTGCAAAATCACTGACACAGGAGTCCCCTGTTCTTTCAAAGAAACCGGAAGGAAAAATCGCGCCCTGCACATAATCCCCGGCAGTTTCTACCAGTTCAGGAGACTGCCATAGGCTTGTACCCATCAACTGGACGTCCAGCACGTCATGATAGACCAACTGCGGTGCAATCATGGCAACTCTCTGGAAGTTATCCGGTATAAAAATCGCATCAAATTCAATAATGGGTTCAGGTTCCTCCGGATATAAGCTGCTTTCTTCTTCCTCCGGGGGCCGCATCTCAATAAGCTTACGGACCAGGGAATGTGGCCTCGGATAGTACAGACCAGTCATTTTCTTGATCTGATCACCAAAATCGGTTGTGTTCGGGTCATAAGACTCCACAGCCGTTACCTTTCCGCCTATCTCCTCCCATCTGTCCCAGAAGAGATTCATAAAAAAACGACCATAGGAATTATCCGGGTACAGGATGGCAAATCTCTTTATGCCTATTTCAAAAATCTCGGGGTTCAGAAGTCGTTTAACCTCTTTTGAGGGGGTCAAAAAATTACGAAACACCATATCGCCGGTCTCAGGAATTCCTTCTCTCTGCGTAAGGGTGATTATCGGAATACCCAGGCCTTGGGCCCTTTCTGCCACGGCCACGGTGGTCCTGCTGGAAAGAGGACCAATAATAGCCATAACCTTTTCATTATGAACCAGGTCTTCGAGACCTTCTAACGCGAGTTCGGGCTTGCCTTTTGTATCCTTGATCACTAACTCCAGGTCAGGGCCATCTCCCGTTTCACCAAACATTCCGGTTCCGAGCTGAATTCCATTGAGGACCTCCTCGCCATAAATGCCGAATTGACCGGTCAAAGGCAGCAAACAGCCCACGACTCCGGGTCTCACGGCCAACTCTTCCTCTGTCCTTTCCAGAAGCTGTCTCCCAAGTTCGAGCCAGGACTGTTCGCGAGTGGATCGCACTAATGCCATGGCCGCAGTTCTGGCCTTTTCCAGATCATTTTGTTCCAAAAAAAATGTGGCAATCCTGTAATAGATTTCAGGGGCATATTCAGTTCCCGAAGCATATTGTGCCATTTCCTCAAGCGCCTTCATGCCGCTGATATTTATCAATTCCTTCAATTTATATTTGAGTTCAATTTCTATTTCAAAAGCACCACTCCATGTCTCTTTTGCCTTGAGCCACCAGTTAAAGGCCTGAACATTGTTACCAAGGGCATTGAAATCATCGCCCAATAGCACCAGAAGATCTCCCATCAATGGATCCTCGCGGTATTTTTCAAGCCATCTAAAAGACTCGTCCACAGAACGCCGGTACTCTTTCAAGAGATACAGGAGTCTTGCGGTCTCATATCGCACAGAGGATAACCCGGCATAAGCAGGATATTTCCCGGCAATTCTTTTGTAAAAATTCAGGGCCTTTTTAAATTGCCCTTTTTTTGAATATACACCCGCCATCCGGTCAAGCGCTAATACTACATTTTCATGGCCCGGGTATTTCTCAACATAATCACCATACGCCTCTAATGCCCTGTCAAACTCCCCCCTCTGACGAAATTTCTCAGCCAGGGCAAACTGCTCCGCCGACGCATCCTCTACAACCCCCTTTTTAACCGGAATAATTGCCTGGCAGCCAGAAATAAAAAAGGCCATCCCCATTATCAATACGGGAACAGCCTTGTTCCAACGGCAATATTTTTTAAGAGACCCGGGAAAAGATATCTTACTCAATAATGAAATACCCTCCATAAGTTCTCAATAAATCATCGATAAAGCGTAATAGTTCAATAAAAAGCAGAGGTAGTCCGTACTATGGCGGGGCACGCGGAACTCTTTTCAAAGAGGCACATTTTTATCGCTACAACGCATCTTTAACGCCCCAAATAAAGAACAGATCAGCATCACTTCTTAACTTCTTCGAAATCGGCATCCACGACCTCGTCATCCTGTGAAGCCCCGGCGGCCGATTCAGCGCCGGGTGCGGCTCCGTCCTGGGCCTGCTGCTGGCTGGCCTGGGCATACATTGCCTCTGCCAACTTGTGGGATGCCTGTGTCAATTCTTCGGTCAATTTTTTTATTTCCTCTGCATTATCCCCTTCCATGGCCTTTTTCAGATTTTCAATGGCCTGGTCGATGTTCGCTTTTGTTGCATCATCTACCTTGTCTCCTGCCTCCTTAACGGCTTTCTCCGTTGAATAGATCAAGGAATCTGCCATATTGCGCGCATCGATGAGTTCCCTTTTCTTCTTGTCTTCATCGGCGTGCATTTCCGCCTCTTTGACAAGGTTTTCAATCTCCTCCTCGCTCAGACCGCTTGATGCCGTAATCTTTATGGATTGCTCCTTTCCCGTCCCCATATCTTTGGCAGAAACATTGACTATCCCATTGGCATCAATATCAAAGGTTACTTCAATTTGAGGCATACCTCGCGGAGCAGGAGGAATACCCACCAACTGGAATCTTCCGAGTGTCTTGTTGTAACCGGCCATTTCCCGTTCTCCCTGCAGCACGTGAATCTCAACAGCAGGTTGGTTGTCCGCGGCCGTTGAAAAAACCTGACTCTTCTTGGTGGGAATGGTTGTGTTCTTTTCGATCAACCTGGTAAAGACTCCACCCAAGGTTTCTATACCCAATGATAACGGGGTCACATCCAGGAGGAGGACGTCCTTGACATCCCCTTTTAAAACGCCGCCCTGAATGGCTGCACCGACGGCCACCACTTCATCGGGATTAACACCTTTGTTCGGCTCCTTGCCAAATATCTCTTTCACCTTTTCCTGTACCTTCGGCATCCGGGTCATCCCGCCAACGAGAATTACCTCATCAATCTCATTGGCTTTAAGACCTGCATCATTGATCGCCGCATTGCAGGGACCCACGACCTTCCCCACCAGGTCATCCACTAATGCCTCTAACTTGGAGCGGGTCAATTTAATGTTCAGGTGTTTGGGACCACTGGCATCTGCCGTGACAAATGGAAGATTGACGTCCGTCTCCATGGAACCTGACAGCTCGATCTTGGCCTTCTCAGCACCCTCTTTCAGCCTCTGAAGTGCCATTTTGTCATTACGGAGATCAATGCCCTGGTCTTTCTTAAATTCATCGGCCAGATATTCAACAATCCGGAGGTCAAAGTCTTCCCCGCCTAAGTGGGTATCCCCGTGTGTTGATTTGACCTCAAAGACCCCTTCACCAATTTCCAGGACTGATATGTCAAAGGTGCCGCCACCCAGGTCAAATACAGCAATCTTTCGGTCTCCCTTTTTGTCCATACCAAAGGCAAGGGATGCGGCCGTAGGCTCATTAATTATCCTCTCGACAGTCAATCCGGCTATACGCCCTGCATCTTTAGTGGCCTGCCTCTGGCTGTCGTTGAAATACGCCGGGACCGTAATCACGGCCTCCGTTATCTTCTCTCCCAAATAGTCTTCTGCCGTCTCCTTCATCTTGGTGAGTATCATGGCAGAAATCTCCGCCGGACTGTAATCCTTGCCCCTCACGGAAAGATGGGCGTCCCCATTGGATGCCTTGCTGATCTTATAGGGGAGGACATTAACATCATTTTGCACCTCGGCCGAATCAAATTTTCGACCGATCAACCTTTTGACAGCAAAAACCGTATTCTCGGGGTTGGTCACTGCCTGCCTCTTAGCGGTCTGTCCCACCAACCTCTCCCCGCTGTCAGTGAAAGCGACCACGGACGGTGTAGTCCTGCTTCCCTCCTGATTGGCAATCACTACCGGATCGCTCCCCTCCATGACGGCAACACATGAATTAGTTGTCCCGAGATCAATGCCTATTAATTTTCCCATCACTTTTCCTCCTTAACTCCACAAATCTTTTTTTTATAATCCTTAAAGGCCCGGTAATGGCCGTTATCTGTCTAACCGACGTTTTTGCTCACAATAACCATGGCAGGCCGGATCAGCCTCTTGTTGAGATAATATCCCTTCTGAAGCTCCTGAAGTACTGTTTTTGATTCCACACTGTCATCTTCCCGCTCTGAAATGGCCTCATGGCAATTGGGGTCAAAGGGCTCACCCACTGCCTTAACCTCTTCCAGTCCCGACTTTTCCAGGGTATTTTTCAGCCCTTTCAATGTAAGTTCCACTCCTTCTGCAAGGGAATCGGGCGAATCTTCACTCCGTGAATGAGAAATGGCCTTTTCCAGGTTGTCCATGACAGGCAGCAACTGCTTTACCAGGGATTCATTCGAAAATTTTATCAGGTCCTGCTTCTCTTTCTGGAACCTTTTTTTCATATTATCCATTTCCGCCTGTGAGCGGACATAAAGATCATAGTTCTCCTCAACTGACTCCTGGACTTGTTCAATTTTATCAAGCAATTGTGCCTTAGTCATCTTCTCAACGGGGATCTCTTTCTTCTCACTATTTGGGGATTCATCGCCCTGTTTGGGATTTTCCTCCCTTTCCCCTGTATCATCGTCGATCTTTATCTTTATCGATTCCTCTTCCATCACGCTTATCCCAATCACACTTTACATTAATACCATAAATACCGTTTTTATACGTTCCCGGACTTCAACGAGAAATCTAAGCATCGGAAGGGCTTTGTCAAGGCATACTCAGGTAAGTTTTTTAAGGGGTCCGGGACAAGGATAAGGGTAATTATGAACGGTCCACAATCCAACCCCGGCGGGGCTGCGCACAGACAATTTCAGCGCACTCTGACGCTTTTTAGCCGGCACGGATCTTGAACTTTAGGGCATAATTTTCCGCAATGCGTTGACGAGCTCAGGGGCATAAGCTCTGGTGAGACGACTCGTTTCCGCATCATTGGATCCGGTGGGTTTGATATAAAGGCCGTCCGCTCCGGCCTTGAACATGTCCACAGCATCACTGATCATGGATTTTCTGGTATAGAAAACCGCCGGTACACCAGGATAATGCTCCCTTGCCTGGCGAAGGTTAAATAGTCCGTACTTCCTGTTTTGGCCGACCCGGTTGCAGGCATCTTCGAACAAGGACCGCCAGCTATCTACCATGGCAAAAAGCCTTTTCAAATACTCGTTGATCACGTCTCCATTAAAATCATCCAGTCCCTCATAAACATGATCCAGTGTCGGAAAACCGGCTATTTTCTTTTCGAGTTCTTCTCTTGGCGTAATATAAGGCGCACGTACATCCTCATCCTTTCCCCACAGGTCAAGCAGGAAAAGACCGGGGGCTCTCGTCCCCAATATATTCCTGACTTCCTCAAAGGTGTGGGCCTGAATGAATTCCATTTCAGGGTCACAGGGCGCAATTTCATTTCGCACAAGATCATGCTCGAACTTTGAGTCATCTATAAAACAGATAATCCGTTTCATCCGGTCCGCTCCTCCGTCATCCTTCCAGCCCGCTCCCGGTAAATCTTTCTAATGCCTCTAAATATTTGTCCCTCGTCTTATCAATTATGTCGGCAGGCAATTTTGGCGGGGGCGGTTTCTTCGGCCAGTTGATCTCTATGAGATAATCCCTCAAAAACTGTTTATCAAAACTCTTTTGAGGACCACCGGGGTTATACGAATCCATTGGCCAGAATCTCGATGAATCCGGTGTCAGGACCTCATCGATCAGTATCAACCGGTCATCAATGATGCCAAACTCAAACTTCGTATCAGCTACAATAATTCCTTTTTCGGAAGCAAAATCACGACCGAATTCATAGATCTTGAGGCTGATCCGCCGGACCTCGTTCGCGAGTTCTTTTCCAATAGTGTCCACGGCCATTTCAAAGGCAATGTTTTCATCATGCATACCGTCCTCAGCTTTGGTGGAAGGCGTGAAAATAGGTTCAGACAGCTTTTCAGACTCTCGAAGACCTTTCGGAAGAGAAATGCCACACACGCTACCCTTTGACAAATATTCCTGCCAGCCCGACCCGGACAAATATCCCCTGACGATACATTCCACAGGTAATGGCTTCGCTTTTTTGACAAGCATGCTCCGCCCTCTAAGCTCATTAAAATATTTTCGACAGATATCAGGGTACTCTAAAGGATCACTGCTCACCAAATGGTTTTCCACTATCGCTTCCAGTTTATCGAACCAGAAAAGAGAAATATTTGTGAGGATCTTGCCCTTGTCGGGGATAGGGTCATCCATGACAACATCAAAGGCCGACATTCGATCACTTGCCACAATCAAGAGCCTGTCATCAATCTCATAAACGTCTCTTACCTTTCCCCGTTTTACAAGCTCAAGACCTTCAAAATCACTCTTTTTTAAGACACCTGAATCCATAGTCTGTCTCCCTGAAATTTGTGTTCATGTCTAAACATCAAGTTACATGCAATGATTACCCTAACGTTGGGTCTATTTACTGCCTTCCCTGTAGTACATTTTGGCCTTTCTCAGATAATCCCGGTAATATCTCAATACCCTGTTCCGAAAGCCAACGGTCTCAGTAAACGGCGGGACACCTTTATACTGTTTAACCCTATGCGGTCCCGCATTATAGGAGGCTAATGCCAGGCTGATATCTCCCTTTTGCATGTTCATCATTCTGGAAAAATATTTAAAGCCATGTTCGATTGCCTTGCGGGGGTCAAGACGATCGTCTGCATCCTTTTTCAAAAGTTCCCTTTTATACCGGGCGAACAGTTTCGTCCGCCTGGCCTTGCAATCCAGGGATTCCTGCATAGCTTTTCTTGCCCGCCTTGCATGACCGGCCACATTTTTCCCGGTTATTTCCCTTATAATAGCCTTTGCCCTGCGCCTCAGCATACGCTCGCGAGCCATAATCTCACCGGCTTCCCGGAAATATGGCGGAATAAAAATATTTTTCATACCCAGGTTCTCTGCAGTCATTGGCATAATCTGAGTCAGCCCGGCAGCCCCTACACGGGATACGTCACGGGGATTAAAATTTGACTCCTGTCGCATCAGGGCCACAAACAATAAAGGATCCACAGGATATCTATCCCCTTTGTGTTTTTTGAGCACAGGCTCTAAAAACGCAATATAGCGAGAAACGGATCCTTCCAGGGCAGATTTCCATCTTAAATCCGGGTTAGATCCCTCGTTTTTGGCTCTTCGATCAAGATCATACCGGTTCATGGCCGTCACGGGCGCCTTTTTTATAAATTCGTTAAATACGTGATTGACAAACTTCACATTCTCAGAGTTTAAAGGCCTCGAGCCATGGTCTAGGCCCTGGCATCTATTGTAAAAATATCCGAGTGCATCCCTCAGATTATAAGAAGTCTTACTAAAACTTTCCTTAATCAACCCATCCAACAGGTCGGAACAAAGACGTTCATCCAGCCTTTCATCAGTCTTGGGCATTGATTTCGATCGGACCTTCATCATACGTTCACGGGCGAAACGAAGGGTGTCGTTGTATTCAAGGGCCTTTCTACCGATCCTTTTCACATGCTCTCCTTGAACTTTTTCCTTTCCCCTGGTAGTCATGGCACTGTATACTTCTTTTAGAAGCTGATCCGCTTTTTTGAAAGATGCCTTCGCTTCAAGATAATTTTGATCTAAGGGCACCTTAAGACCGAACGACCGGCCCACCTCCGGATTGATCCTCAAAATTCCTTCTTCACCACGATAGGACCCATCTGATAGGCTTTTCTTAAGATTCTCAAGATTATACTCGATAATTTTTTTTCTAAATAAAGGATGATCGGCACGGGCGGCAGAAGTTAAGGATAGAAAGCATGCTGTTTCAAAAAGAACCGACAGGAAAACAAAGATGACAAGAAAGACTGGCCTCTTGGAATTCTTTGCCTGGGAATAAAAAATTTTTTCAGTCATTTTATTCACTGCCCACGCATTTCCAAATAGAATTATACTACTCAATATCAAGGAGCTCTAAATGAACGGCCCCGCAGCAGGTTTCAGGGAATTTAATTCAATAAATCAGCAAAATCCGTGAAACCTGCCTGATCTTCGGATTAAAAAA
>JAIOSR010000308.1 GCA_021107495.1 Desulfobacterales bacterium
TTGCAGCCGCGCCGTAAAGGATCATAAATTCATCGCAGTTGTGGGCCACGACGCCAAGCCTGTCCCCTTTTTGAATGCCGGCCTTGACAAGACCTGCGGCCAGCCTGTCGCATTTTTCTTTAAATTGCCAGTGTGTCAAGCGGGTATCATTGAAGACAATGGCATTGCGATCGGGATAGGCCCGGGCATTGCGGCAGATAATGTCATAAACCGTATAGTCTTGAACTCCCAAAATATTTTACCTCCCTATAAAGGATATTGAAGCGCACAAGAAGTGAAAACCAGTTGCCACCAAATACGAGTTATTATCCATAGATTCTTGTAGGGCGCAACTTATTTTGTTTTATAAAACTGAGCGCTGTGAAGATTTGTCGTAATGTCATTCCGAGGCGATAGCCGAGGAATCTTGAATCTGTATATACAGAGTGTTTAAAGATTTCTCGCGCATGTTATCCCCGCCCCCGGGGGCGGGAGCTCGAAATGACATATAGGGCTAAAACCACTATTACTATAAAGTCTGTAGGGGAGTGGGTTTTACTACCGGGCCGGATTAGACACAACGGTCTATTCCGATATATAAGGAAGTGGCCAGATCCTGAAGTAGTCCCTTATCCTGATCCATATCCCAACAAGTCCTTCAGGTTCCAGGATGATGAACAGGATGATGAGTGCGCCGAAGACCAACTCCTTCATGGGGCCCAAGTAAACGGTGAAGTTGGGATCATAGACATTTGCGATAAAGCTGACAAGGAGATCCAGAAGGACGGGTACGAGGGTAATAAAAATAACACCGAAGACGGTCCCCACCATTCTTCCCATGCCCCCGACCAATACCATGGCCAGAAACAGGATGGAATGGAGGAAGGTATAGTCCTGGGGGATGGCCGTTCTCAGCAGTCCGGCAAAAAGTGCCCCGGCCGCGCCGCCGTAAAATGCGCTTATGGAAAAGGAGAGAAGCTTGTAACGGAAGATCGATATTCCGATGATCTCCGCGGACACATCGTTGTCTCGAATGGCGATAAGGGCGCGGCCGATCTTGGAGCGAGTAATGTTCTTGGCCCCCCACATCAAAAATACTGCAAGTACAAAAAGGAATAAGAAGTAGGCCTTGTTTGTTTCGAGAGAGATCCCCACAAGACCGGGTGTTGGGAGTTCAATCCCCCTGATTCCCCGGGTGACACTCTCCCAGTGTATGATGGTATAGTCGATCACGAACTGGAAGGCCAGGGTGGCTACCATAAGATAGAAACCCTTTATGCGAAGAGATGGAATGCCAACGATAAGTCCGAGCAGGGAGGCCACCAGACCGGCAATGAGTATGCTGAGAACAAAGGGACATCCGAAATTTGTGATAAGAAGGGCCGAAGTGTATGCGCCAACCCCCAAAAAGGCGGCATGACCCAGGGAGAGCAGACCGGTAAAACCCACCAGGAGTTGGAGACCGATTGCGGCAATAAGGTTAATCAGAATCAGGTTGCCGATAAAATAATGGTATTCATTGGCACCAATACCAAACAGCGATCCTGTAAAGATGATGGCCACAAGGATAAGAAAAATAGTAAACCACGCCCGCATGAACCGGGTGCGAAAGATCCTTTCGTCCTGCCTGTAGCTAAACACGGCAGTGGAAGAAAAGTAGTCACTGTAAATCTGGGACAATGATCTCACGGATTTATCTCCTCTATGGCGACTTTCCCCCTGAATGCCGAGATACGACCGTCTTCATAGCGTATCTCAATGTCCAGGTCATGTTCTTTTTTATCCTGTCGATAGAGATCCTTTATAAGGGCATGGTATCTCTCGTTTACAAAAGCACGTCTTACTTTTTTTGTTATCGTCAATTCCCCGTCGTCAGGATGAAGGGCCTTGAGAAGGATGGCGAACCGTTTTATTCGAATGTTTTCCGGAAATCGAAGGCTGATCTTGTGTATCTCCTCACGGACGAGTTCATATACTTCGCGTCTCTGTGACAGGTCCTGAAAGGTGGTAAAGGAGAGACCCCTCTTTTTGGCCCAGTTTCCAACGTTCTCAAGGTCAATGCTTACGATGGCCGTGACATAGGGCCTTTCCCCACCGCATACCATGCCCTCGTTGATGTAGGCACTGAATTTCAGCCGTGTCTCTATGTCCTGGGGCGCAAATCTGGTGCCATCCTCAAGGGTCATGATATCCTTGGCTCGATCAAAGACATAGAGGTGCCCGTCTTCTCCGAAATATCCGGCATCACCCGTCCGAAGGAAACCGTCTTCTGTAAATCCCTCCCGGGTGGTCTTCTCATTTTTGTAATAACCCAGATGAACGTTCTTCCCTTTGACAAGGATCTCGCCGCTTTCGGAGAGTTTGACTTCAACGCCCGGTATGGGCACACCAACGGTTTCCGGTCTCACGTCGTCCGCCATGTGGGTGGTGGCAATCCCTCCGCATTCGGATTGACCGAATACCTGGCGAAGGTCAAGACCGAGGGCCTTGAAATACTTAAAGACCTCCGGCGAAATGGCACCGCCCCCGGTTATGGCCATTCTCACCCGTCCAAGGCCGACCTTGTTCTTGAGGGGCCGAAGCACAAGGAAGTTGAGAATACGGTAAAGAAAGCGGTTCCACTGTCCGGGATTTACACCCGCCAGATCGGCCTCCGTGCATTTGAGGGCCGTATGAATCCCCAGGTTGTAAAAATATCGTTTGAGGAAATCGGCGTTGTCCATGGCCGCCTGGATGGTGGATATTATGAATTCCCAAACGACCGGGGTCCCACCGAAATAGAAGGGCTGAAGCTCCAGAAGGTCTTTCCGGAGGGTCTCGGTTTCCTCCGGAAAATTGTAATGGGCCCCCACCATGAGGAACCGCGTGACATTAAACAGTTGTTCTCCTATCCAGGGCAAGGGCGCGGCGGAAAGGAGTTCGTCACCCCTTCGCATTTCGACCATCTTTCCATAGCTCTCGGCCGCGGAGATAAGGTTCTCATGACTCAGAATGGAGAGCTTTGGCATTGCGGTGGTCCCGGAGGTGGTCAGCATTATTGCGGGTTGAGAAGGGTCGGTGGTCTCGGCCTTTTTCAACAGATAGTCCTTTTGACCGGACTCTTCCCCGGCCCCGGTTTCAAGAACCTTTTCAAAACGCTCGAGAAAGGGGTATTCCCCGTAGTAGTGGCTCATGCCCCTTGAATCCCATACAATCACATTGTCAACGTTATCCTTGATTTTGTCCCAGATGACGAGGACTTTATCCACCTGCTCCTGGTCCCTAACCACCAGAAACCTGGCATCGGAATAGGAGATAAGGTATTCTATTTCTTCGGGCAGACTGTCCGGGTATGCACCGGTTGGGACCCCCCCGGCGGCCATGCACCCGAATTCGGCGATGACCCATTCGGGTTTGTTGTCACCGATGATGGCTAAGGTGTTGTCGTCCTCAAAGCCCATCGCCCTCAGACCTAAAGCAAATCGTTGGACATTGTCCTGTAGCTCGCTCCATGTCATGGGGCTCCATACCCCGTATCTCTTCTCCCGCATGGCGTCATCATCGGGCATCTCTGACGCATTTTTTACGATCAGGCCGAGCAGAGTGTTATCAAGCATGGAACTTCCTCTTTACACATAATCTTTTCTTTTTATGTAATCTTTTGCCTTCCCAGATATGCCTCTATGACCTGTGGATCTTTCTGGACTTCTTCCGGTGTACCCTGTGCAATTTTTGTCCCGAAATTTACCACGCAGACCTGATTTGAGAGATCCATGACTGGAGCCAGATCGTGCTCGATCCAGACTATGGTAACCCCGAGGTCCCGATGGACATCCAGGATATAGCTCGCGATGTCTTCTTTCTCTTCAACGGCCATTCCCGACATTATTTCATCCAGGAGGAGCAACTTGGGCCCCATGGCTAAGGCCCGGGCCATATCGACCCTTTTTCGAACCCCGAATGGAAGAATGCCCACAGGGGAATATCGAAAGCTCGAAAGGCCCATAAAATCTATGACCTCTTCCTCGATCTCCTTCCGGTGTTTCATTTCATCGTTAACGATATTGGGAAGACGCAAAAAGCTCCCCAGCAGTGAGGACTTCATTAGAAAATGACGGCCAAGCTTTATATTGTCGAGCACGGTCATGCCCTGAAAGAGTTCCACCTTCTGAAAGGTCCTTGCTATTCCGAGGGCGGCAACGGCATGGGGTTTTAAGTGTTCCAATTCGTTGCCCTCAAATGTGATTCCACCGTGTTGGGGCCGGTAATGCACATTGATGCAGTTTAAAAGGCTGGTCTTGCCGGCGCCGTTGGGCCCGATAATTGAGAAGATATCCCCCTTTTTCACGGAAAGACTTATTCCATTGAGGACCTGTACACCCCCGAAAGAGAGGTGCAGATTTTCTATCGAAAGGAGTGTATCCCCGTTAGATCCCTTCACAACCATCGTTTCCGCCTCTTGTATCGCTTAGCGTCCTTGTAGCTCTTGCGTTCCTTTTCACCCGAGCCTAAATAGAATTCCCGCACGTCCTCATTTTTCAGAAGGTCAACGGCCTTTCCGTCAAGAACTATTCGCCCTGTCTCGATCACGTAACCGCGTATGCCTATGTTAAGGGCAGCATTGGCGTTTTGTTCCACCAGGACGATGGTAATTCCCGATTCGTTCAATTTTTTGATGATACTGAAAAGTTCTTCGGTAATCAGGGGGGCCAGCCCTAGCGAGGGCTCATCCAAGAGCAATATTTTCGGTTTGGTCATCAGGGCCATCCCTATTGCCAGCATCTGCTGTTCCCCCCCCGAGGCATAGCCGGCCCTTTTGTTTCTCAGGGACCGGAGGACGGCAAAATACTCATAGACTTCTTCCATATCGGTCTTGACATGTTTGTCCCATCTCGAAAAAGACGCGGCCCCCAGGTTTTCCTCTATGGTGAGGTACCAGAAGACCGGACGATCTTCCATCACGTAGGTCAACCCATACCGCTTCATGATATCGGCGGCATCGAGCCCTTTTATGGAGGAGCCCTCCATCTTGATGTCTCCCTCGATTATATCCCCGTCGTAAAAATCTATCATTCCGGCGACAGAGCGTAAAAGGGTGGTCTTTCCTGCACCGTTCGCCCCTATGATTATCAAGATCTCTCCCTCGTTGACATCGAGGGAGATACCGTTTAAGACCGAGATCACGTCATGATAAACGACCCTCAGATTTTCAATGGCAAGCATTCTTAAACCCTTTCGATTCGGACGGTTCCGAAAAGGCCGTAGGGCCGGATAAAAAGAACGATTAACAGCAGCAAATAGGGGGCCACTTCTTTAAAGCCGACCAGGCCCATGGGCTCTATATAGGAACCCGCAAGGGCCTCACAGATACCGACAATGATCCCGCCGACCAGGGCACCGCCGATACTGTCCATCCCCCCGATGAGCACAACCGGTATGGCCCGAAGACCCACGTACGACATGCCCACCTGAAGGGCACCAAAGTTGGAGATCATGATCCCTGCAACAGTTATGCATAGAGCGCTGATGGCCCATACGATCATTAGAATAAACCGGGCGTTGATGCCAAATGCCATGGCCTTGGACTGGTCTTCGGATGTGGCACGTATGGCCAGACCCCAGCGCGTGCGAAAAAGAAAGACAATAACCAGACCAAACGTCAATAATGACAATATCCCGGCCCAGATGGGATCGGAAAGATACAGGAGATCCCCTATCTCTAACGTGATATCCGGCAGGTCAAGAAAGAAGGAATAGGAGTGCGATCCCCAGATAAGTTGAATACAGCCCCTCAGGAAAAATCCCAGCCCGAGGCTTACTATGGTCATTGAAATAGGAGAACGCCCAAGGAGTGGTTTGATTGTAAGTCTTTCCACGATGGACCCCACTATCCCTGCAGCCAGCAACCCCAGGGGAAGGGCAATCAGAAAACGAATAATGGGACTGGTGATAAGGGATGGAAGCTTCAGCCCGAAAAAAAGGACACAAAAGATTAATAACCCGCGGCAATACCAAGGGGAACGGCAATCAGGAAATTGAGGTCTATATCGAAAAAAAGGACATAAGAGAAGAATAAAAAAATCAGCACCCCCAAAGGAAGGGCCTTGTGCCACGGAAGGCTTTCATTGAAAAACAGGATGTAAAAGAGGAAAGAACCTAAGATGAGGAACTCTCCGATGGCAAAATTGAAGGCCTCCGAGGCCTTGAATATTATGACGATGCAAAGACCCAGAAGGGCATAGACCAGCCCAACCAGTATTCCGGAACCCAAGGTCTGAATAAGATCGATCATGGTGACCTCACTTAAGGGTGAATCCCCATTCCCTTTTCATAATACCCCGGACCCTGCCCCATGATGGGGCAGGGTCGAGTGAAATGACGGGGCAATCTGAAATTCTACCATTTGACCTCGTCCGTGTTGATCCAGTCGGTAATGGGCAGTACGCCCCCCGTGGGCACCATCTTATCTCCAATCTTGACCATCTTGACCTTGCCCTTGAAGATCTGAAGCATGGGTATGGTATGAGATTTGTAGGAGAATTTTTTTCCGCCGAACATGCCCTTGAAGTCCCAGACCATATTATCAAGGGCCTTTTTGACCCCCTCCCTGGTGAGTTCGTATTTGTTGTCCGCATCCGTAAGGGTCTTTTGAATCATAAACGCGTAGGTCAGTCCTTCCATATAAAGGAAGATGTCCTTGATTCCCCCCTTCAGCCCCTTTTTGTATTCATCGGGGCGGTACTTCTGGGCGAAATCGTGGGCAAGCTTGACCATGGCATTGTCCTTGGGGTAGCTGGCCCTGGGTATGGGGTCGGAAAAAGGCCGGGTGGCCACCCCCACGTAACCCTCATAGGCCTGTTGAGAGGTGAGAATAGCAAATCTTGACGTGGTGTAGTGAGTACCCATGAGCTGGATATCTTTGACGATCTTTTTTGCGGTCTTAAAGAAGATGGCCGTACAGGCGCTCGCCCCCGAATATCCGTGGAAAATAACGTATTGGGCCTTTTTTTTGCGGAGAGTCATGCATTCGTTCGTGGCGGAGGTTGCGGTATATGGATACTCGATCTCAGCAACCACATCAAAACCCAGCTTCTTGGCATAGGCAATTCCTTCCGGAGTACCGTCCCTGCCCCAGGCCGTGGGGCTGTAGACAAATCCGACCCTCGGCGTTCCCTTGGCCTTGTGATTCTCCTTGATCCATTTAATCAGGGCCTTTATCTGGTTCCCATAGGTAGCCCCCAGGGAATAGAAGTAAGGGTATTTCGAAGGGCCGCCCGTTTCGCCGAAAATCTCCGTGGAGTAGGAGCCGTCGAGCCAGGGAATCTTTTCCTCTTTGTTTACCTTCTCGATCAGAGGCTTCAGGCCCCCGGTGATGTATCCTGTGGCCATCAGGAATTCGTCCTTGCTGTGCTCTGCGCAATACCTGGTAAAATTGGCCACCTCTACGGTCGGGTTGTATCGAAAATCTTCCAGGTACCACGTGATTTTCTTGCCGTTGACCCCGCCGCCCTCATTATTGACCCAGTTCATGCCGTCTATGTATCCCCATCCAAATTCGGGCAGGGATCCAACGGGACCGCTCATGGGAAACTGTGAGAGGACCTTGATCTCTTTAGCTGTGACGGGGCCGGCCAACAAGAATATGGCTAAGATAGATGCCAGTACAAAATACATTTTTTCCTTCATGGTGACCTCCTTGTTCAAAAAGGTTAGTGGGTTTAAGGGAAAAAACTAACCACGGTCCGTTCCGTCCGGGCGTTATGGCACCGTACTTTTCAGCACGCGATTCCAGCCTGGGCTAAACAGTCGCAGATGTTGCAGTGCGGCAAAAGCGCAGCGGTCCTGGTGAAATCGTTGAAATCTTAGGGTTAAGGTTAAGTAAGTTCTTTAAGTTTATAGGCTGGCTTAGAATTGAATTGAAAACTGCTATTTTTGTTATGCCTTATGATCCGTTCGAATCGAGGCAAATCCAGTTTCTTCTTTGGGTGAAACCTATTTTTGAAAAGAAAATTGAAAATGAAGTATATTCATTCTTGATGGATAGGTCAATCGGTTTTTTTCATTCTTTTCATTGCTACCCCAATTGAATGAAAAAACTCGATTGTTACGTCTTCGGCTTTCGGCTCAGTGAAATGGTTTGTAATTTCAAGGGGCAGGCAACCAGCGGTCATTATAATACCCTCGCTGATTGCTGAGGCCTTTCTAATTGGGAGTTAGGTCAATTAGGAAACTACTTTAAAATGAACTTGGATATGATCTCCTTCATGATCTCCTGGGTGCCACCGCCTATTGAAAGGATGCGGTTGTCCCGGTATAGCCTCTCCACTAAGTATTCACGCATGTAGCCGAAACCGCCATGTATCTGGACTGCGTCGTATGTGACCTTGTCACTGACTTCACAGGCAAAGTTCTTGGCCATGGAGATCTCCTTGACCTGATTCATTCCGGCATCGATTTTGGCCGCGACCCGGTAAACAAACTCCCGGCTGGCCTCTACCAAGGTGGCCATGTCCACCAATTTGTGACGGGTAACCTGGAAGCCTGTAAGGGGCCGGTCAAATGCCTCCCTTTCCCGGGCATATTTCATGGATTCCTCCAGGGCCAACTGGGCGGTCATATTGGCCATCACTGAAAGCTGCAATCTCTCACTTTGAAAATTTTGCATGATGCCGTAAAAGCCTTGGCCCTCCTGACCAAGAAGGTTTTCAACCGGCACCTTGCAATCATCAAGGAAAATCTGGGCCGTATCCGATGCCCACCAACCCATCTTTTTAAGCTTTTCAGATACGGAGTAACCGGGCGTATCGGATTCTATGACGAGAAAGCTGATGCCCTGATGCCCTTCGCCGCCCGTTCTCACTGCACAACTCAACTGGTTTGCCCTTGCGCCGCTGGTGATAAACATTTTGCTACCGTTAACCAGGTAATGGCCGTTGCGTAGGACCGCTTTGGTGAGGATATTGGCCACATCAGATCCGGCATTGGGTTCCGTAACCCCGAGCGCGGAGATTTTATCGCCTTTCAGCACAGGCGGGACAAAACGCTGTTTCTGATCTTCCGTTCCTAAGGCCAGAATAGGAGGGATGCTGATATCTGAAGAGCCGAGCCCCGCGGCCACGCCAGCCGAACCGCAACGCATCAGTTCCTCGGAGCAGGCTATCTTGACAAAGATGTCTCCCCCGGAACCGCCATATGCCTCCGGGTAACCTATACCAAGGATACCGGCATCCCCGGCCTTTTTGTAGAGTTCCCTGGGAAATTCGCCCTGCTCCTCCCACTCATCCACAAAGGGAAGAACCTCGCGCTCGACAAACTTCTTGACGGTCTGCCTGACCATGTTGTGGGTTTCGCCAAAGTATTCCTGAAATCCTGTCATAAATTTCGTACCTTTCGTTAAAAATCCCCCTAAATCCCCCTTTAGAAAAGGGGGACATTAAAAGACTTTCCTCTTTAAAAAAGGGATATCAACAGACTTCTCCCTTTTTCTGAAAGGAAACCGTAAAAAGTTCCCCCCTTATTAAAGGGGGGTCAGGGGGGATTTTAAAAGATTTTTTTAGAGCGGAAACAGTTGCTCTATGCGCTGGGCCAACATGATATCGCCGCTGGCCTTGAGTTGACCGCTCATGAAGGCCTGCATACCATTTACCTGTTTGTTTACCATGCCGAGCCATGTTTCACCGGACATGGTCAGGGTAACTGTGGCAGAGTCATTGGTGCCCTCTTCAACCTGACATGCGCCGTCCTTGATGATAACACTCCAGTTTCCTCCACCGTCTCCGGTGATTTCGAATTGAAACACCGCATCCAGCCCCTGTGCAGCGCCGGGATTGAAAACCTCGGGAATCTTGCCGAATACTTCTTTCACATCTGTAAAAGCCATTTTTTAGCCCTCCTTATGCTTTTTATTTACTAACCAAAATCAACAAGATAAAAGATATAGATCATAATAAATGTTTAGGAAGTTTTAGAAATCCCAAATTCCAATTAAACTCCAAATCCCAATAACCTAATGACCAAAACTTACCTGATTGGCAGGAAGGTTTAAGTCAATGGTTTTCGGTATACTGACAAATTAAGTGTATCTAAAAAATGTTTGGGTTTTTGAATTTCGGTCATTGGAATTTACTTGTTATTTGGAATTTGTTAATTGTGATTTTCAATAACTCAACATCTGACGTTGTGCCAATGAAGCCTCCTGATTTGCCGTAGTGTTCGAATACTGGCATAATGTTTACATTTTGGGGGGCGGAATGACCACCGCCTCCCCTTCTGCAATTGTTTCACCCCTTTGGTTTGTCCATATGAGCGCCATACGCACCCACCTCTTTTTTTCCATTTTTTCCGACACCTTGGCCTTAGCCGTGATTGTATCTCCAAAGAAGGTTGGTGCCTTAAACCGGCATGAACTCTCCACGGCCACGGTCCCGAGTCCGGGTAGCTTGGTGCCCAAAACCGGTGCGATCAGGCTTTGGGGAAGCGCACCGTGCGCAATCCGGGTTTTAAACGGGGTCGTTTTGGCGAACTCTTCGTTCACGTGCATGGGATTAAAATCGCCGCTGATACCGGCAAAGAGATACACATCCGTTTCGGTGATGGTCTTTGTGAAACTAGCCTCTTCACCTATTTGCAGTTCATCGTAGCTTTTTCCCAGCTCAAAGTCCATGGGATCTCCTATTCACAAAAAAACGTTATTTTCCCCTTGAAAACCTGGTCCTCTGGATCAGGCCAGAGCTAACTGGATCAGCCTTTGAGTTTTGTGTCTAAAAATACAAATTTCAAGCACCAAAAAACAAATACATCTCAAATACCAATATTCAACACGCGGCGCAAGCGCCTGCGCTGCGCGTGACCAAAACCTTCCAAGACAAAACCCATCGTTTGGATTTTCGAATTTTGTTCATTGTAATTTTTTTTATCGGTGCTTCAATCCCAGTCTTTCCCTGCACTCCTCTGCGGTGGCCACCTCCCGGCCCTGGTCTTGAATCATTTTTGCCGCCTTTTCAACAAGGTCTCCATTTGACTTTGCCATAACGCCGGAAGTGATATAAAAATTGTCCTCAAGCCCGACACGCACATTTCCTCCCAACGCGATGGCCGTTGCCACCATGCGCCACTGGTCATGGCTGATTCCTATGACCTCCCAGTCACTGTTGGGGGGCAGCAGTCGCACCTGGTGGGCCAGGTTGTCCGCAGTGGGAGGCATGCCTCCAAGTACGCCCATAATCAGACTGAACTGGTATGGGGGTTCCAACAGGCCCATGTCAATCAATGGAAAACTGTTTCCAATGTGGCCCGAATCAAAGCACTCCATTTCCGGTTTAACCCCGCTTTCCTTCATGGCCTCAACCAGAGATGTGATTTCATAAAAGGGGTTGGCGAAAACGAAATCAAACACAAACGATTTTTTTTCAGGATTGTACTTGGCATAGTTCATGGAACCCATGTTCAGGGCGCCTATGGCCGGCCGAATCTCTCTTATGGGGGCAATCTTTTTTTCCACCGGAATTCCCACGGCCCCGGTGGAGAAATTTATGATCACCGGGCATGCGGCCGTTACGGCCTCGTAAATATTCCGATAATCTTTCACCTCATAACTGGGGGCGCCGTCCGGGGTCCGTGCATGGAGATGGACCACGGCGGCCCCGGCCTCATAGGCACGTTTGGCTTCGGTCGCGTATTCCTCCGGCGTGTAAGGGATTGCAGGGCACTGATCCCTGTTTGCGACCACGCCCGAGAGTGCACAGGTAATCATGCACGGGCGTTCGTAGTTGTGGTTTTCGGTTATCCATAATGATGACATATTTTTTCTCACTTTCCTTTAAAATTAGGTTTTCGCTTTTCAATAAATGCAGTCATGCCCTCCATTGCGTCTTCTGTGGAGATGGCCCTTCCTAATGCCTCGCACAGGTAATCCACGGCCTCTTCAAAGTGCATGTCGCTCATGGCGTGAAAAGCCTTTTTCCCTATCCGCATTCCGATGGGGCTTTTGGAGGCGAGGAGCTTTAGTGTCTTTTCTACCTCATCATTCAGGTGTTCGGGTTCAACCGCACGGGTGATGAGCCCCATACTCTCGGCCTCCGGGGCCTGGATTTTGCGACCCGTCAGGACCATGTCTATGGCCTTTTTTCGCCCCACGTTTCTGTAAAGCAGGGCCCCCACCATCATTGGAAAAATACCCACGTTTACCTCCGGGGTCCTGAAAAACGTGTCGTTTCGCGCAAGAATGATATCGCAGGACAGCATCAGGCCGATTCCTCCGGCGAGGCACGGGCCGTTTACCCTTGCGACTAAAGGCTTTTCAAGCCCGGCCATTCTTTTGAGCAGCCCTGCATAGTTTCTGGGCCCGGCCAAACGTTCTTCCTCTTCCCCTGCCAAGGTAACGGCCAGATCCGCGCCTGAGCAAAACGCCTTTTCTCCTGCCCCTGTTATGCAGACAACACGCACATCTTCATCCCTGTCCGCCTTGTCCAGGTAATCCGTAAAGGCAGTAATCATCTCCTGGCTGATGGCGTTTCTTCTTGCCTCGCGGTTGATGGTCAAAAAGGCTGTACCGTCTTTGACTTCATAGAGAAGGTCTTCACTCATTTTCCTCTTCCTCTACCTCCACTAAAATATTTCCAGGTGCCACCTTTGCGTCTATAGATGTGTTTATTTTTTTTACCCTGCCGTCTGATGGAGCCACCAGGGTCGTTTCCATTTTCATGGCGGTTACTACGATCAGACCCTGTCCCTTTTTTACGAGGTCTCCTTCTTCAACCATAATCCGGACCACGACCGAGGGCATGGGCGGGGTAACGTCTCCAGGTGTCTGGTCAGGGCCGCGTCTCTTTGCGCGGCGCGAAGACAACTGGTCCGCATCCCGGACCAGGAAGCTTTTTCCCTTCAGGAAAACGTGTTTTCCCTCCCCACCATCGGCAACAAAGGCGTTGACCCCTTTTCCATCCACAATCATATGTAAACAATGATCCGGGATAGTCCGGTAGCGAACACTATATGCCTTTTCCCCGATGGTGAACTCTGCGTTTTGTTTGCCGGCTGAAACGGAAACATCCAACGCTGCGGTTTCTTCCGATATTTTAAGGCGATATTTCATGTTATATCCTCCACTCGCCCAAGGTCTCCCATGGCGTCGGCCATCCCTTTTCTTTTGTTGCTGCAGCCGGTCTTTTCACGGCGGTCAACTCATCTACCACATAGGCGATCCTTGCCAGATCCGCACCCGCCATATTCTGGGACCAGTTTTCGAAATGCCGCGCTATGAAATCAGTGCAGGTTTCGCCCTTTGCAAATTCCAAAGATTTGATGACATCTATTAAAAATGGTATCGTCGTGCGAATCCCTAAAATGACATAGCTTTCAAGGGCGCGAACCATTCTCATTCGGGCGGCTTCCCTTGTTCCGGCGGTTACAATTAGTTTGCTAAGGATTGGATCATATTCCATGGGGACTTCAAAGCCCTCGTGCACGCCACAGTCATTTCGAACACCCGGGCCGGAGGGTTCCCGATGAACGAGTATGGTTCCCGGTGAAGGGAAAAAGTTTGCTTCCGGGTCCTCTGCATAGATGCGGCACTCGATGGCATGGCCTGTTTGAATGATATCCTCCTGCTTGAGTGTCAAAGGGTTTCCGGCAGCAATTTCAAGTTGTTTCCTGACAATATCTATACCGGTTGTCATCTCTGTGACGGGATGTTCCACCTGAAGGCGCGTGTTGACCTCTAAGAAATAGAACCGGCCGGAAAGGTCTAAAAGAAATTCCACGGTTCCGGCGTTTGTATATCCTGATGCAAGAGCCACCGACACGGCGGCATCTCCCATGGCATTGCGAAGCGAAGGGGTCATGGCGGGCGAAGGGGTTTCCTCGATAATCTTCTGGTGCCGCCTCTGGATGGAACATTCCCTCTCAAACAGGTGTACTGCATTGCCGTGTTGATCGGCCAGGATTTGAAATTCGACATGACGAGGCGATTCCAGACATTTTTCCAGATACAGGGAACCGTCTCCAAATGCCTTTTCCGCTTCACTCATGGCAGAGAGACAGGCCTCCTCCATTTCTTCTTTGCCGGAAACGACCCGCATGCCTTTACCGCCCCCGCCCGAAGCGGCCTTGACCAGGACCGGATATCCCATACGTTCTGCTTCATTGCACAAAGACGACGCGTCTTTTGTGGCCGTCAGCATTCCAGGAATCACAGGGACTCCCGCCTTTTCCATCATGGTCCGTGCTACGGTCTTGTTTCCCAGGTCCCGTATGACACGCGAAGAAGGCCCGATAAAGGTAATTCCGGATGTCTCGCAGCGCGCTGCAAAATCAGGATTTTCAGCTAAGAAGCCGTAACCCGGATGAATGGCCTCTGCATTGGCTTTTTCAGCGGAATCAACGATCCGGTCTATGTTGAGATAGCTTTTCAGGGGTTCCGATTCTCCCAAAAGGACCGCTTCATCCGCTTCCAGAACATGCGCAGCTTCCGCGTCCGCCTTTGAATAGACCGCGACCGTTTCAATTCCCATTTCCCGGCAGGTCCTCATGATCCTGACGGCTATATCCCCTCTATTGGCAATCAGTATTTTCTTGAACATAATTTTCTCTTTTTCGCAGGCTCAAGGCGCAGGGCACAAGGCGCAAGGAATAGATCCTTTTTATAAGAAGGGTTCACGTTACTTTCCTGTTCTTTGCCTTGTGCCTTTAGCCTTACGCCTTGAGCCTTTATCATCATCACATTCTGAAGGTTCCAAACCCGTACACATCATCCCTGATCGGCGCATTCAGGGCCGCGGAGATGGCCAATCCCAGCACGTCTCTCGTCTTTGCCGGATCAAGGACCCCATCGTCCCACATGTTTGCTGTAGAATAGTACGCATTCCCCTCTCGCAGGGCCGAGGTCATTATCGGTCCCTTGATTTGATTGACTATTTCTTCGGGAAGAGGTGGTTGTCCTTCCCGGGCCAATTGATCATTTTTCACGGTGATCATGACGTCCGCCGCCTGCTCGCCGCCCATGACCCCGATCTGTGCATTTGGCCACATCCACAAAAAGCGGGGTGAGTAGGCCCGGCCGCACATACCGTAGTTTCCCGCGCCAAAGGAGGCCCCTATGATGACCGTGAATTTTGGAACCGTTGCAGTGGACACCGCGTTCACCATTTTGTGCCCATCCTTGGTGATTCCAATACGCTCATACTCTTTTCCGATGATGTATCCGTTGATGTTTTGGAGAAATAAAAGAGGAATTCCCCGTTTATCGCAAAGCTGGATGAATTGGGTGGCCTTCAGGGAGCTGTCAGAGAAAAGGATACCGTTGTTCCCTAAGATACCCACTGGATAGCCGTGGATGTGGGCCCAGCCGCAGACAATGGTGGGTCCGTAAAGCTCCTTGAATTCGAGGAATTCACTCCCGTCAACCATGCGTGCGATGACCTCACGAACGTCGTAAGGCGTGGACAGGCTTTTGGGAATGATGCCGTAGAGTTCTCCGGGGTCGTGGAGCGGCGGCCTGGATTCACGGGCTCCGACATCCGTCTTTTGGGGAGGCGGGAGGTTTTTGACGATCTGCCTGATGATATCAATGCAGTGGGCGTCATCTTCGGCAAAATAGTCTGAGACCCCTGATTCTCTGCAGTGTACATTGGCCCCGCCTAATTCATCGGCAGTTACCTCTTCGCCCGTGGCAGCCAGGACAAGGGGCGGGCCGCCCAGGAAGATGGCCCCGGTGCCCTTTACATGCACCACATCATCACTCATGGCAGGGATATAGGCAGCGCCTGCCGTACACAACCCCATGACTCCGCAGATCTGGGGAATACCCATCTTGGAAATAACCGCCTGGTTATAAAATATGCGGCCACCGTCATCCGCATCCGGAAAAATCTCTGATTGGAGGGGCAGAAATGCGCCGCCTGAGTCAACTAAATAAATAATGGGAAGCCGGTTTTCCATGGCGATGGTCTGGGTCCTGATTCCTTTCTTGACCCCCATGGGGTAGACGGTTCCACCCTTTATCATGGAATCATTGGCATGAATGATCACCTCACGGCCTTCGACGATGCCGATTCCGGTAACTATACCCGCCCCGTGGACCTTTTTGTCATACATGTCCTTAGCGGCTAAAGGCGCAATTTCCAGAAACGGTGTATTCCTGTCAAGCAGAAGTTCCAGACGCTTGCGGACCGGCAGTTTGTTTTGCTCTTTTAATCTGGCCCGGGCCTTGTCCGAGCGCTCGTTTATTGCTGTTTCCAGTTTGTTTTCGAGGTCCTCCACCAGGGCCTTCATGGTGTCGTAGTTTTCCTTATAATCCTCGCTGGATGTATCTATCCTTGTCTCTATGACTTCCATTTTTTGTTGTCCCTAAAATTGATGTAGCCGCCCCAGAGGAATAAGCGTCGCATTCCACAGTGCCCCGATAGCGGGATCTACGCTTCGCTTCGACAGGCAAAAAGGCACCCGTCCTCCGCAGTAGCGCTGCTACGGAGGGTGGACAAAATACACAAAAATAAAAAATGATGGTTTCGTAAAAAGTCAAAAAACGTTTTTTTTGTCATTCCGTCCCGGATCGGGGTCCGGGATGACGGCCAAGCCGGAATCCAGTGTTTTCAGAAACTTATACTGACCTGGACCCCGGCTGCAGTTTATCCCGCACAATTTGCGGGGCCGGGGTGACGACTTTTTACGAGTGCATCAAAAACAGCTTTCGTACCTCAACCCACCCTACAACTCTAAAATCATCAATCGTCAATCACCAATCCCCCAACACTCCATCCGCGATTTTCATGCGGGAGATCTCCGATGATGTGCCTGCGATCTGGAGGTACTTGGCATCCCGATAGCCCTCCTCTGCGGGGTTGCCGCTGACATAACCCCGACCGCCCAAAATCTGAAGGGCATGACTCGCCACCTCTTCAGCGGACTCTGTGCAGAATACCTTGGCACAGTGGGCAAGCACGGCAGCCTCCGTGTCTCCTGCTTCCGCCATCCATGCCGCTCTGTAAGCCAACAATTGGGCCGTCTGGAAAAGGGTCACCATCTCCGCTAACTGGAAACCCACTTCCTGATAGGCGATAATCGGTTTGTTCCCACTCCTGTGGCCTTTGGCAAATTTCAGGGCGGCATCAAGAGAACGCTTGATAAGGCCCAGGGCCGAGGCTGTGAGGATCTGATCCTCCCACATTCGGACGGTCTTTAATTGTTCTTCTCCGTCAAATGGTCCTATAATATAATTTGACGGGACAGGGCAATTTTCAAGGGAGACCGCGGAAACGGCCAGGCCATTGTATCCTAACATGGCGAGCTTCTGACCGACGGACAAGCCCGCGCTCTCTTTTTTAACAAGAAAAAAAGCAAGCCCGTCGCCCGTCTTTGCCGCCACCGCAATCCAATCCGCAATAGGCCCGTTAACGACATGACCCTTTGACCCTGAGACCAGGAAATCATCATCATTATTTTCTGCCAGGGTATTTATGGGATCGTTCTCAATATTCATGGCATCTTCGGAAATGGCCACTGCCCCTATAAGCCGTCCCTCCTGCAAGGAAGGGATGATTTCATCCTTCTGATCGGGGGTGCCGTAAACAGCCACCAAACGGCCGAAGATCCGGGCCGTAACCTCGGCGGAGATGAAAAGCGAAGGAGAAATCGCAGCTAAACTCTCCTGGATCGATGTAAGACTGACGTAATTTTTTTCATTATCAAGACCAAGTGTCAAATACCCTTCCCGGCCAAGGGGGCCAAGGCATTTCAGGGTCGCCCCGCGAATTTCCTCAACGTCTTCACCTGCAAGGCTTGCAGGATCTGCCATGGAATCCCCATTAAAAAGCCCTTTTATCTTCTCGCAAAGTATCTTTTCCGTTTCTCCAAAGTCGAAGTCCATAGTCTTAGTTCCTTTGAATGTAATAGCTTAATAAGTAGCGGCATTAGACCGTAATCACCGGGGCATGCCTCGACGTGCTTGCACGCCGTCCTTTAAATCAGTTTTGTTATAATCTGTTTTGCTATCTCCGAGGTGCCGCCGCCTATGGGGGCCAGCCTGCTGTCTCTGAAGGCCCTTTCCACGTCATATTCATGGCAGTATCCGTAACCACCGTGCAGTGTTACTGCATCATTGGCCGGGCCGAGACTCCAGTCCCCTATAAAGAGTTTGGCCACTGCCGCCTCCAGGTGATTAAGAAGTCTTCCCTGATCCTTGCTCCAGGCAATGCGGTAGACCAAGGCCCTGGACGCTTCAATAAAGATCTTGATGTCCGCCAATTTGTGTTTTATGGCCTGGAACCGGGCAATGGGTCGGCCGAACTGATGTCGTTCCTTTGAATATCTAATGCATCTTTTGAGAACATAAGTCATGCCCCCGACAAACGGGGCCATGAGTGCGCTCCGATCCCACTCCACCGTCTGCATGGCCATGAGAAAACCGGCCCCTTCCCGGCCTATCAGGTTCTCTTTTGGGATTTTGCAGTTATCAAAGATCAGTTCCGAGGTATGGGAACTCCTCACTCCCATTTTGTTCAGGTTTTTTCCAGCGGAAAAACCGGGAGTATCCTTTTCAACGATAAAGGCGGAGATGCCCGCATGTTTTTGTTCTTTGTCGGTCTTGGCATAAACAACCGCCACGTCTGCAATAGGCCCGTTTGTGATAAACATCTTGTTCCCGTTGAGGACATAACCGTCTTCCCTTTTTTGTGCGTGCGTGGTCATGGATGCCACATCCGAACCTGCACCCGGCTCAGTGAGACCCATGCAGCCTATCAATTCTCCTGAGCACAACTTTGGGACATATTTTTCCCTTTGGGCATCCGTTCCGTGTGCAAAGATAGTATCGGCGCAAAGAAAGGTGTGGGCGCCATAGGCAAGTGACAGGCCACCGTCCACGCCTGCTTCACCTAAGGCCTCCCCGGCTAAAGTTGTGGTGACCACATCCGCGTCGCTCCCTCCCAGGCTTTCCGGGAAATGAAGGCCCAGGATTCCGAACTCACCGAGTTTTCGAAAAGACTGGAAGTCGAATTCCCCCATGAGATCATGTTCCTGGGACCTGGGCACGATCTCTTTTGTGGCAAAACGGATGACCTGGTCTTTGAACATCATTTGCTCGTCAGTAAAAGAAAAATCCATAATCTCCTCGATTAGAAAACACTCTGCGACCAGCTATGAGCTTTCAGCAAAGGATATTAAAAACAAGGTGTTGGCTGATCGCTGATTGCTGACCGCTGAAAGCTCCATCCGGAAATTGGTTGCTTCCGGATGGACATTAGTTAGTCTTCTGTTTCTTTGCCCCGTTAAGAAAGACCTCCAAAATACTCTTGGCGATCCTCTCTTTTTGGGTACCGCCCTTAATTTTCTGGTCCACAAGGACCATGGTCGAAAGAAACGTTTCAACCGCCCCTAAAAACATATATGTAAGGTATCGTGCTTTGATATCCGTTCTCAGCAGGTTCCTTTTTTGGCCCTCAGCAATCACCGCTTCAGTAAGGGCCATGAATTTCTTGAAGTAGTCCAGACGGTAGCTCGTCAGGTTGGTCGTGGACCTGGAGATCTCCGTTATAAAGATATTCACCATTTCCGGCTCACTCTGGTAGGTGTCTAAGAAATAGTCGATGATATGACTCAATTTTTGGTGAACATCGTAATCGCCTTCACTGACATCGGCCAACAGCCGAAACAGGCCGTCCCACCACCGGTTGAGAATGGCGTCAAACAGGTCTTCCTTGTTATTGAAATAATGATAAACAAGCCCATAGGAAATTCCGGCCTCCCTGGCGATGTCGGACATCCTTGCCTTGTGAAAACCTTTTTCCTTGATCATCCTGAGGGCGGCACGAAAGATGAGCGCCTCTTTGTCCCTTTTTTTGATCGCAGCGGAACTTTTTTTCATGGAACGAACTACAACAAATATTGATTGACTTGTCAATCAATATTCAAATCGCTATCAGTGAAAACAGGAGGATCATCTCCAAATTAGTGGATCGATGATCAGGATTCAAGGATTCGTGGACTAATTGGGAGAAGAACCAAACAGGATAAGATTGCTTCTGCGCCGGGTTGTTTATGCAACTCTAGGGTTGAATCATTCGCCGGTATGCCGGTTTAAACTCCTTCCACAGAAGGGAGCCGATACGGTTCTGGGTGTCTATAATCTCTTCAATGACCTGTCTGTCGGTCAGGGGGTTGATCAGGACCGCCCTTAACACAACTATGTTCTGTGGGCGATAGCGGGTGGATTCAAGGGTGGTCCTGGAAACAAACGTGGTGTCATCCCGTCTTAATGCCTTGTGAAGCTTGATATTGAGCCCGTTGATCAGATGATTGACCTTTCGAATTTTTCGTTCGGCCTCTTTGGCCGCCTCGCCTGCTTTGGACAATGTCTTTATTTCTTTCCAGGTGAGTAGCTGTTTTTTCACGGTTTCGGGAATAAAGCGGTAGATAAGGATAAAGAGCTCGGGATTATTCAGGGTTTCGAAATTACCGCGGTTATCTAAGATACTCTTCAGGTGATTGGTGGAGTTACGGGCATGCTTAAAAAGAAGCCCGTATCCTTCCCTGCCGATAATCTTGAGGGAAGCCCACGGTTTAAGGCAGGCAAAAGGACGGGAGCCTTCAATGGTAAAACGGCCGGTATCCACTGAGTTCCTGCGGATTACATACTTGGAAGTATGCCGGATAAAATGCAGGTCCTTTTCATTTCGAAAAAGCACTACCCCCATGCTCATGGGGCAGTACAGCAGTTTGTGCGCATCCATGGTGACGGAATCGGCTTGTTCAATACCCTTGAAAAGGGGGCTGTACTCATCCATTAAGAGAGCGGACCCTCCCCAGCACGCATCCACATGAAAATGGGCCTCTTCTTCACGGGAGATTTCTGCCAGCGCTTCGAGGTTGTCGATATTACCCGTCTCGGTGGTCCCCGCAATGCCTACAATGGCAATGATTTTTGTCTTTTCTTTGTCCTCCTTAAGGCTTTTTATCCTTCTCCGGAGTTTTTTAATGTCTATGCGATTATTGGCATTCACGGGGATCTTCAATACATTCTCTTCTCCCATACCCAGGATGTTGGCCGTTTTCGTTATTGAATAATGCCCCCTCGTGGATACTATTATAACGCCTTTGGTGTACCCGTAATGGCGCAGGGCACGGTCCACGCCAGCCATGCGCAACCCGGGAAAATTTCCCTCGGGCGGAAATGCCTTTTCCCGCGCAACCATAAGGGCCGTCATATTTGCAAGGGTGCCGTCGGAAGTGACATTGCCTAAGGCAACGCGGGGGTTCTGGATATTCTTTTCGTAAAATTTATCGGCCCTGGCAAAAATCAGTCTATGAAGCCATGCCACGAGTTCCCTTTCCACGAAGCTTGAGGCCTTGGCCGTCTCAATTTTGACCTGGTTCTGGTTCAGGGCCGCTATAATCATCTCAAGCAGGATCATGAAATAGGGAATGGCGCTGGTCATATGACCGATGTAGTAAGGATTTCCGACCTTGACCGAATGGCCTATGACCTTTGTTTTTATTTCCGACAGTACATCCTTGATCAGATTCGGGCTGTGCGGAACTGCCGTCTGGTCAAA
>JAIOSR010000385.1 GCA_021107495.1 Desulfobacterales bacterium
CATTCCTGCGAGGGCAAGGGTCGCCTCCTATACGCATGTTTACGGTGGCGTACCAATCGGCCCGGCCTTTGATATCGCGATTGCCGCTCTCTCCGTGCGAGCCAATAGTATCTATGGATCTTTACAGAATCCCGCAATCGACGCTGATCAACTGAATATGGTTAAAAAAGACGAACCGCTGGGTTCCGGGCGTATCTGCTGTCTGAAACTGGGTGCCGGCGGCGCTTTTGGCTGGATCACCTTAACTTCTCAAAAAGTTCAGGAAAACTCATCTTAACGGGTTCGGATACCCTGACCTGCTGATGAACAGGCTGGAACATGAAAACGACCATATCACCCGTATTGATGGAACAGACGCAGGCAAAGCCCGGTGTAAAAATCCTGATGGGAACCGATCTGGTAAAGATCTATCCCAAGACCAGGTTAGCGGCGCTGCGCAACCTGAACATATCCGTTAACGAGGGTGAAATATACGGCCTTCTGGGGCCGAACGGCGCCGGCAAAACCACGGCCATCTCCATCATGAGTACAACGATGCGGCCCACAGGCGGTTCTGTATCTATCTGCGGTATAGATGGCCTGAAATACCCGTCCCGGGTAAGGAGCCTCATCGGGCTGGTGCCCCAGGACATTGCCCTTTATCCGGATCTGACGGTCCTTGAAAATTTGAAATTTTTCGGCGGAATGTATGGACTGAGAGGGCCGGAACTTGAAAAACGAATTCAGGAATCCCTTGAACTGGTGTGCCTTGAGGGAAAAGACAGGCAGCGTATAGGCACCTATTCGGGCGGCATGAAACGGCGGGCGAACCTTGCAGTGGGTATTCTACATCGACCAAGAATACTTTTCCTGGACGAACCCACTGTGGGCATAGATGCCCAGTCACGAAACATGATCATGGAAAGGCTGTTGGAATTGAAGGCCCTTGGAATTACCATGGTCTATACTACCCATTATATGGAAGAGGCGGAAAAGATCTGCAACAGGGTGGCCATTATGGATGAAGGCCGGATTGTAAAACAGGGGTCTCCCGAAAAACTCATCCGGGAAACGCCCGACTGTTTAAACCTGGGAGAGGTCTTTTTGGCAATGACAGGGAAACAATTGAGGGATGGATGATTCGCTGAACAGTCAGTTTTAAACGGGCAAAACCGATGAACAAGCTTTTTGCGTCCATACACAAAGAACTGTTACTGATAAGGCGTGACAGGGCAGGCCTGCTGGTCCTGTTTGTAATGCCCGCCGTCCTTGTATTGATTATCACACTTGTTCAGGAAAACGTTCTGAAAACCATCGGTGAAAGTACCCTTAAAATGTTGTTCGTCGACAAAGACCGGCAGGCAGTGGGAAAAGCCATTGAAAAGAAACTTCTGGATTCCGGAGCTGTTGAAATCATCAAAACGCTGAATGGCAGGCAAATAGAAGAAAAAGCCGCCCTTGAGGCCATTGCGGGTGGAGATTACCAGCTCTGCATTGTGGTTCCGGAAGGGATCACAAATGCGGTTCGATTAAACGCCCGGGAGGCGGTAGAAGCATCACTTTTCCGGAACCGGAAAAAACCGGAGAATTCGGGAAACATACCTGCCCTTGATGTCTACTTTGATCCTGCCGTATTAGGCGGTTTTCGATCCGCTGTGCGAAGTTCCCTGGAATTAGTGGTTTTCGGGATTGAAGTAAGAGAAAAGATGAACGCACTTTCCGAAATGTTGCCCGAATATGTGGTTGAAAACATACGGAAGACCGTAGGACCTTTGGCAACAGAGGATCTGACGGCCCAAGCGCCCCGGGTGAAGCTGGACTGGAGCCCTACACGCGTGCTCGAAATCAAGGAAAAGGTGGCCTCCCCTAAATTCTTTAAGTCCACACCGACCTCTGTTCAGCAGAATGTTCCGGCATGGTCGCTTTTCGGTATCTTTTTCATTGTCGTGCCCATGGCGGGCACTCTGATAAAAGAAAGACTGGATGGAACAAGTTTGCGGCTGATGTCGATGCCGGTCTCCTATATTACCATTATCTCGGGCAAGGTGCTCGCTTATGCCATGATCTGCGTGGCACAGTTCGGTCTGATACTCTTCATCGGCAAGGTGCTCCTGCCCATATTGGGCACCCCGCAACTGTATATGGGTACAGATCCCTTTGCGTTAGTTGTTGTGGCTTTGAGTGCAATACTGGCCGCCACGGGGTACGGCGTCATGCTGGGAACGATTGTCAGGACATATGAGCAGGCCTCCATGTTTGGCCCGATTTCAGTCGTCATAGCAGCGGCCATAGGCGGCATAATGGTGCCGGTCTATGCCATGCCCAAGCTGATGCAACAGATCAGCATGATTTCACCTTTGGGCTGGGGTCTCAATGCTTTTTTGGAGTTGTTTGTGAGAGGCGGAAATATAAGTTCTATCCTTCCGGAGGTATTTTCCCTTCTGGGGTTCTTTTTCTGTACTCTGCTGGTATCGTGCATAGTTTTTGTTCGGCGCGGTAAGACCGGTCTATGAGCAAAAGCTCAAAAAAAGAAATGCCTCATCACCGTTTTATATTCAAAACTCCAACGGCCGAGCTTAAAATGTCTTGCTCCATGCCTCAGTGCCGTCTGCATGTGTCTTTATGAGATAGACATCACCGTCCCCTTTATCAATCTTAACGGTTTTCCCTGCGACCATATAACCCCCATCGTTTGTCCGGCAGACTGAAAATCCGTATTCGGAGCCCCCTGCGCCAATGGTCCTGGTCCATTCTTTGTTGCCTTTACGGTCTGCCTTCAGGAGATAGACCTTACTGCTGCCAAGCCTGCCAAGTGGCCATGTGTTCCCGGCTACAATGTACCCTGCATCGGTGGTCTGTAGCACGGAACGTCCGTAATCCCCGAATTTTCCCCCGAAGGTCTTATGCCATATCTCCCTGCCGTCCGCATCGGTCTTGATCAGATAAACATCACTGTTTTTTCCGCTGTAACTCCACGTGCTGCCTGCAACTATGTATCCCCCGTCAACCGTCTGCCGGACCGAATTTCCTTGATCACGTGAATTTCCGCCGAAAGTCCTGCTCCAAATCATATTTCCATTGTTATCGGTCTTAATCAGGTAGACATCAGTCTTGCCCTTGCCAAAAGAATCCGTCCGCCCTGCAATAATATAACCCGCATCCGTGGTTTGGCGGACCGAGTAACCTTGATCCATTCTGCTTCCGCCGAAGGTCCTGCTCCAAATCATATTTCCATGATCATCGGTCTTAATCAGGTAGACGTCATCCTTTCCCTCGCCAAAAGAGTCTGTCCGTCCTGCAATAATATAACCCCTGTCTTTCGTCTGACATACCGAATAGCCTTCATCCCTTCGGCTGCCCCCATAGGTCCTGCTCCAGATCTTGTTTCCATCCGTATCCGTCTTGACAAGATAAATATCGCTGTGCGTTTTATCGGAGCTCCATGTGGTCCCTGCTATGATATAACCCCGGTCCATGGTCTGCATGACGGAATTCCCGCTATCCACATCCCCCTGTCCGAATGTTTTGCTCCACACTTTACTGCCGCGAGCCTTGGTCTTAATGAGGTAAACATCACTCTGCCATCCACCCGGACGCCAGGAAACCCCTGCAATAATATAACCGCCATC
>JAIOSR010000428.1 GCA_021107495.1 Desulfobacterales bacterium
GAAGAAACGGATGTCGCCCTGAAGCTCTATGGCATTGAAGGTACGTTCATTGACAGGCTGATTACCCTTAAGGGTTTAAAGCCTAAAGAGCGCTGCCTTTGTATCGGGCATACCGAAGGTGAAAAAGGTTTTACAAAAAATGTAAAGAAAAGGATAAAAAGGATCTGCCGCCGGCACGGGGCCATGTATATTACCGGCTATCCGGTTAAGAAATGGGCCAAGGGAAGATACTCCGACCCTTACATGAGAGAAGACCTGAATGATTTCGGCATAATGGTCGATACCCTGGAATCGGGCGTCACATGGGACAACCTACACAGGTTGCATAAAGGCGTAAGAACTTATATAAAAAGCCGGCCCAATACAGTCTGTATGAGCCATGCGTCACATTTTTATCCCCAGGGAACAAATCTTTATTTCATCTTCATGGCAAGGATGAATGACGTTAATGAATATAAGAAATTTCAGCAGGGGATTATTGATCAGATTCACAAACACGGTGGATCATTGAGTCACCATCACGGTGTGGGCAAGATGATCGCACCATGGATGGAAGAACATTTAGGAAAGGTCCAGATGGACGTGTTGAGGGCACTCAAGACCCACCTCGATCCCAACAATATAATGAACCCGGGCGGGACACTGGGCCTGGATAAGAGCGAAAGTAAAAATTAAGGAGGGAATGATGAAAGTTGCATTCATAGGTCTCGGAACAATGGGTATTGGCATGTCACTTAATATACTCAAGGCCGGTAATGAGCTTACCGTGCATAACCGCACCAGGGAAAAGGAAATAACTCTTGCCGAACAAGGGGCCAAACGGGCGGAATCACCGAAAGACGCGGCCGCCGGCGCGGAAATCATTGTCATGTGCGTCAGTGATACCCCTGATGTCGAAGAGACTATTCTTGGTGAAAACGGGGTCATTCACGGCGCCTCAAAGGGCTCTATCGTTATAGATATGTCCACCATAAGCCCGGCCGCTACGAGAAATATGGCCCGGGAACTCGATCTAAAAGGTATGAAAATGCTGGATGCCCCCGTATCCGGGGGTCCCGAAGGCGCCCTGAACGGCACATTGGCCATTATGGTGGGAGGGGAAAAGGCGGATTTTGAAAGGGCTTTGCCCGTATTGGAGACCATGGGGAAAACTATCACCCATGTCGGCCCCATCGGGGCGGGGCAAATTACCAAGGCGATAAATCAGATACTCATCTCCGGCACCTACCTCACCGTGGCCGAGGGTTTAACCCTGGGTATAAAAGCGGGTCTTGATATGGAGAAGGTCATTCAAGCCATCAGCGGCGGTGCGGCCGCTTCATGGGTATTGCACAACAGGGGCATCAACGTGGTCAACAACACGTATCCTCTCGGTTTCCGGGTGCGGTTGCACCACAAGGACCTGCTGGTTGCCCTTGACACGGCGCGTGAACTCGGGGTCACACTCCCGGCCACCGCATTAGTTTCACAAATGGAAAACGGGCTCATCGCCAAGGGTTACGGCGATGATGATGTCTCCGCCATAGGACGTGTGATTCGGGAACTATCGGGAGTGAAGTAGTGTCCACACAGAAACAACCAATTTCTGTATGGAGCTTTCAGCGGTCAGCAATCAGCCAACACCTTGATTTTAATGTTTTTCACTAAAAACCGAAAGCTTGCCCGCCGTCCTTATGGCGGGCTGATGGCTGATAGCGCTCATCCAAAACGTCAGTTTCTGAATGGGCACTAAGTAGGAAGGATTCAAATGGCAGGGAAACGGCATATTCTCTTCGTTACGTTCGCTTCGCCGTCTATGGCTCCGCTCACTCTAATAGACTGATTTGCGTGCCTGATTTCTTAAATTCAACTACCAGGGTTGAAAAATTCCAGTTGCCTGCCTCCCTGGTTGCCACCACAAAAACGGTAGCCTTACCGTTAGGTCCTGAGATGGGAATTGATAGATCCGCCCTTCCAGAAGTGCCACTAACATTTATATTTCCTGAAACAAAGAGACCTTCTTCAATCGGCAATCCCAGGACTTCGACGACGGATGTATTCGCTTTTGCGTTTGCAACCGCCTCCTTGTAAACATCAGATGACTTCATAAAACCAAAAACAATGAACATAATGACGGCAACGAAACCTGCGACTAAGATGATCGTACCGAGACAACCCACGGGAACAAACCACTTCCAGTTTCGGCTCCACCAATTTTCTTTTCTTGGTTGTTTCAAGATTGATAACCTCGTAAAAAGCTACGATATGCCGCTTTGCGGCACTGTAATCGAAAATAACTTTTAAGAACAACATTTTATGGAAACATCTGATATTTAAGTTATTTGAAAGTCGCTCTGCGCCTTTTCAAATGGTTCCACTCCCACTCCAGGCCGGGGCTTACTCCTCGAGTGCATCAACGATGACCTCTCTTGCTTCTTTTGCCAGTTCATCCAGGTTATCATTGCCGTAGCCGGAAATATCAATCGGTTTGTGAATAACCATCCTGACCCGGCCCGGCAAAAGATTGATCGTTTTGGGAGGAAGGATCTTTTTTGTCCCTATGATCGTAACCGGCAGGACCGGGATGCCCAGATCAAGCGCCATTTTAAATGCACCCCTTTTAAACGTGCCCGGCTTGCCGTCCATACTCCTTGTGCCCTCAGGGAAAAATATCACCGATGTGCCGTTTACAATACTACTCTTTGCGGCATTGATTGCCTCCACGGCCTTGTTCCTGTCTGTCCTGTCTATAAATATGTGTCCGATCTTTTCACAGCCGATTCCCAGCCCCGGTATCTTGCGCAATTCCTGTTTCATAACCCATCTGAAATCCACGCCCAGCCAGCCGTACAGGACAAATATATCGTATTGGCTCTGGTGATTGCTCACGATCACGTAAGACTGCTTTTTGTCTATATTTTCCCTGCCGAAAACGCTCACAAACATGGGGGTCATATAACTGTTCAGCCTTGACCACACGGCTCCGCCGATAAAGCTCGCGAATCTGGGATTTGTGAGAAATACCAGAACCACGGTCAAGGCACCGAAGAAAAGAGTGCTCAGTATAGCCCATGGGAAAAAGACAAGCCACTTGTATGGCTGGTATATTATGAAAAGTATTTTTTTAAAAGTAATGCCGTGAGTATTCGTCATCGAAGAGCTTCCCTCAATGTATCCACAAATTTAAAAAACAGGACGGTCTTTTTTCTCCATGACCGTCTGTCGAGATTCTCAAACATCCTATCCCTCAAACCCCTTGATATTTCTAACTGCACCCCCTCACCGGTCCGGCACAGGTTACAGATATTTTCAGGATGCTGGCCGCGTAAACCCGGTTTTGTACTTATCTCAGCATGAAAACCGGCCTTGTTCAGCATATGCATGATTTTTAACTTCAGATCCTGATTTTTACCCCCCATATAAACTATGTCGTCATTTTTATGATACCCATGAATTGAAACAACAACATCCGCATTTTTTGCAATTCTCACGCCTTGGGGCTCATCAAATCTGTTACTCGTAATGTGTAAGACTGCATTTCCCTTCTTTTTTATCCCTTTAAAGGCATAAAAGGAATGTATGCCACCGGCCATCCAGTCTGAAATTTCAAACGTACCAGGTTCTATGCCGCCACCGTGAGGAGCTATTACTGCAATAGGGGAATTGTTTTCCCGAAAAATCACCACGTAATCTTCCCCTTCTGTTTCATGCTGTTTCAGATCTTCATAATTTTTGTATTTATCCATTGTAACTGCTCAGGTTGACAGGTACACGGTTCATGGTTGGTTTGCCGTTGAAAAGGGCTGTTTTAGTTAAATTTTTACAAGTTAAAAGTGACTAAAGTGATCTAAAGTTATGGGGTCGCTTCGCTCCGCTGATTTTATATAATTGATAGAATACCTTAACTTTAGTTCACTTCAAACTCCTGCAACGATTCCTCAGGCAGCGCCGGGGACTAGCGAAGTCTTGCTGATTGGGCTATGGCGAAATCAGGGCTCAATACCAAACTTTTTACCTAACTCCTGGTAGTGTGGTGGGAACTCGGGCTGAAAGTTCTGGTAAAAAGTTATTGGATAACGGGCCCCCGCCTTTTTCCCGGACTCTTTCAGCCCAAGAATGAAACTGTCCACAAAATCATAAGGCATTGCAAAGATCATTTCATCATCGGCGGTCATAGAGAAAACCCTATCCCCGAGTCCAGGAATAATGACCTTGGGTTGCCCGGTTTTAAAGGGGCGGATAAGGTATTCGGGGCATTCCACCTTTCCTCCGAACAGGCCCTGGATTTTTTCTTCCGTATCAAAGGTGGCAGCCTGTAAGGCACGGCATATCTGTGCCGGGTTGCCATAAATCACAACCGTGTCCGGAACAATGGGGATTTTTTGGAGAGGGCAGATGAGAAGTGCCTGATACTCATTGTTATCGAGAAAACACATCTGGTCTACTTCGCTGACGGTCTTTTCCATACTGCTCTTGTATTTGGATTCAAAAAATGAACCGGCCATCTCTTTTCTGGCATCTTCGGCGTTGGTAAACCCGAAGGCCAGTGATGCCAGTGCACAGATCACATCCTCTGCAGTAATGCCCATTTGCCACCCGTAGTTTCTGGCCATTGTCATGGCCTGGCAGATGGTGATTTTCTTCTTCAAAAATAGAGAGGGTCTGCGGGTTTTTTCGGGCAAATCATTTTTCTCTTTCAAGAACTTGACACCCACGGGAAATGTCTTCAGCCTCAGGTTTTCATAAATAAATTGCGATTTTTCAGCCATTTGAGATGCATCCATTGAATTTTCTCCTTTCTTTGTCAAAAAATAGTTTGTCGCCGGATAAAAACATCAATTTATTTTGGACAGTACTGATTCACCATCAAAGCTCTTAGAATGAATAATCAGCGCAAAGCCTCTTCTACCGCTTTCATTGCATGGATATACGTCGTATCCACCAGTGGTACATCAATCTTTTCCCCGTCAAATAAGAGGGGGATCTCAGTGCACCCCAAAACAACGGCCTGAGCCCCGCTAACGGAAAGGTTCTCTATTATCTTCATGAACTTATTCCTTGACTCCTCCAAAATCATTCCATTGCACAATTCATCATATATGACCTGGTGGACTATAGCCCTTTCTTCTTCTCTCGGCACCACCACTTCTATTCCATATTTATTCAGCAACCTTCCTTTATAAAAGTCCTGTTCCATTGTAAATCTGGTGCCCAGTAAACCAACTCTATTATATCCATTTTCCAAACAGTGACTTGCTGCTGCGTCCGCTATATGAAGAATCGGAATGTTAATACTTGATTCAATAGCAGGTGCTACTTTATGCATTGTGTTTGTACAGATTAACAAGAAATCCGCCCCACCCGCCTGTATGCGCCTGGCACCATCCTTGAGAATTCCTTCCGTTGCATCCCAATTCCCCTTGTGTTGAAGCATTTCTATCTCTTCAAAATCCAGGCTATAAAGAATTATTTTCGCCGAATGCAGCTTCCCAAGTCGTTTTCTTATTTC
>JAIOSR010000470.1 GCA_021107495.1 Desulfobacterales bacterium
GCGAACTGATCAATGTTATTGAATATGCATTTGTCCTGTGCGCGGATGGAGATATCATGACGGACCACCTCCCGGCAAATCTCACCGGGAGACCGCAGCCGCTTTCCGCGAGACAGCCAAACAGACTGCCACAAAGTACCGATGACAAAAAGAAACACCTTTTGGAGATATTGAAAAGGACCGGAGGTAACAAATCCGAGGCGGCTCGAATCTTAGGGATCAGCAGGGTAACACTATGGAAACACCTGAAGGCATACGATATCCAGGTGGACAAAACAATCAAGGGTTAGCATTTCTATTCAGGCAAATATCGCACCCTTCTTCAGTGGCGGATGAGACCCTCCTGTTTGAAGAATCGAGCTGAGGAGTGACTTGTAGTGAATCTTCTTATTGTAGAGAAAACGTTAAAATGTTAACAAAACACGAGTTAACATATGTTTACTCTTAACGGAAATATCTTTTTGCGTGACCTTTATCAATATGGCCTGAAAGACGTTAAAATATGTTATGTAAGGATGAAATAAGGTCCAAGCACACAAAAAGTTGTTTGAAATTAATGGCATGAATATTGCTGCTGTAATAATTGGGGTGTCAGACTTGGCAAAGCCTCCTTATTGCAAAACACCCCCTCAAATAACTGGGTCGGCCCCCGGGGATAGGCTCCGGGGGTTGACTTAGGCATACTCAAAACTCGAAACACACACCAATCCACACAAAAAAATGGGGGAGTTAGTGAATTTACTAACTCCCCCAAGTTATTCACGAGAAGAGACCTTTGAAAAATGCTCAAGTTTGTTCAAGTTCAAGAAAGGCGATAATTTTAACCAACCCGCTTAAGATGCCAAGCGGGACAGGCATCCATACATTGAGTATTTAGAGGATTAAAATTTGAGTCTGACGCCTAAATTGGGCGAAAGAGGGCGTTTTGCAAAGGTCTCGGGTATATTTAGGTCTATCCTGAAACCGCTCTTTCTAATTCCTCGATGCGCCGGTCGATATCATCCAGGCTCTCCTTAATGGATCCAGCCTCATTTTGATGACTTGATTCCTTTTAAGAAGGCATCAAGATCGGCATCTTTTCGAATACCCAGCCGGGTCAGGGCGAAATCGTACCTTACAGGGTCTTCGGGCACCATTTTCCCAAATGCACCGGTGATCTCTATTGCCGTTCGCATGTCCGCATTTTTCCGTTTTGTCAGTTTCAATGAGAGACATATTCGGTGCATGTGTGTATCCAGGGGTATAATCAGCCTGGCCGGACTTATTGTGTCCCATCCCCCGGGGTCCACCTCATCCTTTCTCACCATCCAGCGCAGGAAAAGGTTCCATCTTTTGCAGGCACTGCCCTTTTCAGGGAAGGGTAGAAGGCTGTTATTGCCGCAGTTCAGGTCTGTTCCCAGTTCATTTACTAGACAAGACAGCCCGGTGAGGATTGTCTCGTCACCATTGTCGAATCCGGACAGAAAGCAGTTGTAAAGGGAGCCGTAACGTTCGATTACGGATTTTGCTCCCATAAGCATTAGGGCAAGCTCTTCCCCCGTGGTAAAACGATGCTTGAACCCCGAAAAAATACGCCGCAGTGATGAGGGCCTGGAGGACACAAGGAAACCGTACGGGGACGGACCCATTTTTTTTAAAACTCCCGATACACTTTTCAGAATCTGGGCTACCCTTCCATAGGCAAGTGAGGATGCTATAAGACCGGCCACTTCCCGGTCTTTCAGATCGCGGTAATCGTAAAGGAATTCAAGGGGGTCAGGATGAACCCATTTGCGAGAATTATAGAAAGCATAAAGGCTTTCAAGCCGTTCCTTGCTTATAAGCTGTGTCCGTTCTGTACTCACTCGACTCCTTGGCATCGTCTTTAGAAATGTCCGAGACTCTATCAATCACCGCCTGAATTGTCATCCTCAAAGCCGGGTGCAAAACCTTTACCCCAATCCTCACCTTCCGGTCGAGGGTCATAGGCGGATTTGGGCCTGATCGACAGATTCAAACCCTGATTTTTGCCCTCTTCAACATAAGACCCTTCAGACATCCTGATGCCACCCATCGGCGTAACCACTATGGCCGACTGATTCTGCACGGGACAGCAATGTTCACAGTCTCCGCAGCCGGCACATTTTTCTTCATGCACCTGGGGAACAGGCACCCGGTTACCCGGTTCCTTTATGAATTCCACCGCCTTGTAGGGACAGACTTCATCACATACCATACAGCTTTTTTGCTGTTCCCATGCAAGACATTTCCGGCGAAAAATCACTGCCGTGCCTGTCTTGGCCCACATTCGCTCATTTAGTGACAGTCTCCGTGTGGCATCTGTGGGACATACTTCTCCGCACATGTTGCACTCCGGGCTGCAATAGCTGCGCCTGAGGTTGAGAGCCGGGCTGAAGAGCCCCATGAATCCCGCATCGAGCCAGATGGGTTGCAGGGTATTCGTAGGACATGCGGCCATACACTCCCCGCACCGGACGCATTGGGCCAAAAAATCCATCTCAGGTAGTGCGCCCGGCGGTCTGATAAGCCCATATGGTGCCACCTGGCCCGGTCCGGGCTTACCATAGACCGAATTCAATCCGGTTAGACCGACCGTGGCAGTGGCAGCCCCGGCTAATCCCGAATATATGAACTGACGTCGTGTCAAAGAGAGCCCCTTCTTTTCATATGTGTTTTCGACCTTTACACCGTTAAAGGAAATGGCATTTTCAGGGCAGATATTTTGACACGTCCGGCATACAATACACTCTTCATGGAGGGTGATGTGAGGGTCATCCGTTATGATCGCGGCCATGGGACACGAATGTGCGCATTTTCCACATTCGGTGCAATCATCAGAGACAAACCGACGAATTAAAGGCTTCCTGGAAACAAGGGCCATGAGTGCGCCGGAAGGGCACAGATTGCGGCACCAGAATCGGGGCGAAACCCTGGCCAAAACAAACAGGGCAATAAAAAAGGCAAGGACAAAAAGCTGGGTAGCAAAGCGTGGGGTAGTGATTCGCATGAACATAAGGGTATCCATACCAAACCACTCGGCTAAGGGCTGTATAAGAACGAGTGTTTCATTTGAGAAAAAAGCGAGGACAGGGTGAACAAGGAGGCCGTAAAAACGGGTTATAAGAGAAAGAGGCGCAGCCACGAATACGAATGATACTCCAAGTATGGATGCCCCTAACAGAAAGAAGAGTACAATATATTTCAGCAAACTGAGCTTTCCCGTCTGCGGCCGCTTTTTTCCCTGCGGGCGGAACAGTTTGTCCCCTCCATCAAGGGTTGTTCCCATGGGACACATATAACCGCAGAAGATCCGTCCGAAGAAAAGCGTCACAAGAAGGACCAGAAATGCCGGGATAAAGGCTACAGCCAAGATTCTGGCACTTATGGCCGTTAAGGCAATAAGCACCGGGTCAAGCAGCAGGAAAAGATCCAGGGGAGTGGGAGTATCAGTCGATAATACGGCCAATGTCAGCAATAAAAGAAAGAGGATAAGGCTGAAGATCTGTACGGCACGCCGGAAAGTGATCATAGGTTGATTGCCTTGATCTTGAGATTCTCCACATCCATCCGACCCAGGCCCCTGTCATGGGCCTCGCGGATATGACGCACCTGTCCCGGCTTAAATCTTTTCCCGTACCATTCAAAGGCAGAGACAGCATATGCGTCAGCAGCGACCATATCTTTTGAGGCAATAATCGTGTTTTTATTGAGAACTTTACCCGGCCCGCGAGGTCCATTTGTGGACAGGACACGAGTTCCGTCAATGACAGTCAGGTCGGCCTTGAGTACCGTACACAGATCCACGATAGACGTATGGAGATCAAATCGCCAGTGCATGACTCGACGATTGTAGATGAGCCCCATCATGCCTTTCATTGAGAGGCTGACTCCTGCACTTGAATGAGACTTGGCAACGGGAGCAGCAATTAGCACATCACTCTTAAGCACCTCGTTCATAATGTCGGTCCTTGTCATGCTCATTCCGTTGGGAATATTAGTGGCCTTGTACAAACTTTCGTCACTTGGGGTAAAGACCATTTTGTCACTTATGGGCTTGCAGGCTTCACGGATTCCGGAGTTTTCCATGCAAAGTTCTTCAGGGGCTAATGTATGGTCCAGGACCAGTATCCTGTCGGCCCCCGCCTCTTTACACATAGCGGCGATCACCCTGACCACTTCGGGATGGGTATTTGAGGCCCTTTCAGGAGGAGAGGGGAAGCTCATATTAGGCTTGATTACCACTCGATTGCCGGGCTTTACAAATTGTTTCATTCCACCCAGGAGTTCCACCGCAGCCCGTGTTGCCGCTGCAGGATTCCCTTTGACTACGGCGAGATCAGGAACCGTCCCGGCCATTATCCTTTTTGGTAATAGAATTCCGGATCCACCGGCAAGCATCCATAGAAGACCCGTTGCCTGACACTTCAAAAATTCCCTGCGATTCATCGTTAATGTCTCCTTTCTTTTTGCATATTTTTGGCTGGGTATTGGGCTGAATTGAGCCAAGGAGTTGATGTTACATGTAATGATGTCTCAAGTTAGTTCACTTCGCTCATCCCGCACTCAGTAAATTGAGTGCGGGAGAATAATGGAGTATTGGAGTGATGGGTTTATCCTAACGTTGCAAAAGTCATTTAACGACTTTTTTTGGCCCGCAGTATGTGGAGTCAGGGTTGCATGAGGAACACTCACAACGGCAGCCCCCCTGGTTTTTCAGCTTCTTATAAAAAGACCTAATGATATAGGTAATGGCAATAATTACTATAAGGATTACCAATAAATTATACATGGTCACCTCCGTAAAATCTTCCGCTCAACTTCACTGATTTTTTGACCACGCCTAACCATTATCCCCCTGCAAGCATGAGTGTAAGATGAACGTTATCTCCATCTTTGACCTGCTTAATCAGTTCATTCGGATACGCGCTTTTGGAATTTATATAAATTTCAACTACACCGAGCAATTTACCTTTTTTATCAAACAATGCCTTTTTCATGTCGGGGAACTGTCTGACCAGATTGTCAAGGCAATTACCAACCGTATTTCCCTCAACCTCGACAATATCCAAACCATTGGTAAATTGGCGATGAGTCTTATGAATGTTCACTCTTATACTCACGCACGACTCCTTTCTCTTTGAAACCGGTCACACGTTAAATACACGTTAGTCAAGCTGTTCTGCTTCGATTATGCTGAAAGTCCTTCTCTAACAAAATATAATAAACCACGAAAAAGGACTATACCCGCATCTCCAATTGTTAAAATCCTGTAAGGCATTTCTTTTATTGAATTTAGGCTATATTCACTATGAAAGCAAGCAGGAGCCATCCTTTATCATTATCGTCCTGGACGAATATTTCTCCATTTCGCTATTATGTGTCACCATTATTATTGTCTGCCCTTCTGCATTAAGTTCTTTGAGAAGACCCATAACACCGTTTGCAGTATGGCTGTCAAGGTTGCCCGTTGGCTCATCAGCCAGGAGGATGGGAGGATTGTTTACTATGGCTCTTGCGATGGCCACACGTTCCTGTTCCCCCCCTGATAATTGATCGGGCAGGCGATCCACCTTTTCCTGAAGACCTACTTTCTCCAATACGCTCATGGCCATCTCTTTTTTCTTTTCATTCTTAATTCCGGTTATGGCCATGGGCAGTTTCACGTTTTCCAGTACATTCAAATAAGGAATCAATTGAAAAGACTGAAAAATAATGCCGATATACTCGCTCCTGAAATCAGCCCTCTGCTCCCGTGAAAGACTGTATATATCAAGAGTGTCAACAAAGATATTGCCACGGGTAGGATGATTAAGCCCCCCTATAATGGAAAGCAGGGTGCTTTTGCCGGAACCAGACTGTCCCATGATGCTGACAAACTCCCCATCATCGATAAAAAAATCCATGTTCTTGATTGCGTTGACAGTACTATCGCCGCTTATGTAGTCCTTGCCCATCTCTTTTATTTCAATAAGGTGAAGATGATCAAACATAATTTATTTACCTAAAGAACTCTTAATGCATCGCTCGGATCAAGGCTACTTGCTTTATGCGCCGGATAAAGGCTTGCTGCAAGACTCAGAGTAATTGAAAGCAATATGGAGATAATCCCAAGAGAGGTGTTTATACCCGCAAATGCCCCTCCTTTGAGAACAAAAGGCAACGTAGCCCAAGCTATACCATTTCCACCAAAGAATCCTATGAGTCCGCCGATCGCTCCCACGATCATGGCCTCAAAAAGAATTATATACATAACGTGACCTCGCCTGAAGCCTATTGCCCGAAAGATACCTATCTCTCGGGTTCTCTCATTTACTGAACCCATCATTGTTACAAAGACCATCAAAGAGCCTATAAAAATAACCACCACTGAAAGGCCCAGGCTGAAGGACTTAAACATTTCTATAGACTGCATCTTTGACATGACAGCCTGTTTAAGCGCGGTGACCTTTGCTTCAGGAAATTTCTCGGCAATCTGCAGTGTTAGTTCGTTGATCGGGCAACCCTGGCAAAAGGCTGCTATCTCGACCATTGATATTTTGCCCTCTTTGCCCAGGACCTTCTGGGTCTCATGGAGGTCTGCAATGATCGCATTATCTTCGGATGCCCCTGTTGGACGAAGAACAGCCGCAACAATGAACCTCCGTCCTGAAAAAGGGAGATTATCACCGGGTGATAGACTTAAAGATTCGGCCACTTCAGAGCCTAAAAGGACTTCATCTGTCTCCTTAGGGATAGAACCGTCAAATTGCCACCATGTCTTCAAAGCCATCTCCTGCTCAAAATCAACCCCCATGAGGAGGACATCCCTACCTTTTATCTTTACAGGCCCCAGGACCTTGGGCGCTATAACGCCCAGGTTCTTGCTGTTTTTTATCTTGCGTATCTCGGATATTCTTTGTTCATCAAATTCAGCAACTTTGTAATTGACGCCGCCCACACTAATCCCGCCGTAGCTGAGAGAAAGGCTTTCGCTTCTGGGAGTCATAACGATGTTTGCACCGAACTGGTTGAGTCTGGTTTCTATATCCTTTGA
>JAIOSR010000479.1 GCA_021107495.1 Desulfobacterales bacterium
AAACAACGTATTAATTATAATATCCTGTGGGACTAATAATCCGAACCGGTCGGTAAGGGGCATCCATCTGGCCCAGGTTGCCCACAGTATGGGGAAGGATGTGGCGATTTTTCTTCTCGATGAAGCCGTTTACATAGCAAGAAAAGGAATTGCTGAAAACCTGCGTGCGCCTACCGGTGATATTGCGGATGATCTCCTGGCTTATTTGCAGGAGTTCGAAGTGCCCATTTATGCATGTGCACCCTGCGCAAAGACAAGACAGATCAAAGAGGAAGACCTTATGGAAGGGTTCGAGATGGCCCCGGCCTCAAAGATGTGGGAACTGGCGTGCAAGAGTACAACAATCTCTTTGTAATTTACACTTTAGAATAACTGAAACGTTACAACAACTTTTGCAACGTTAGGGTTTACCTTAACGTGAGGGTTTACTCTCGCATAGGGCTGTATGCTCTAAAAACCTGAAGTCGGATTCTTTATTATAGAATGGATGAGAATTTAAGGAGAAAGGGTGAAGAAGTTCGTAAATCCTGATAACAAGTATGCACGATATAAGCTTGGCGTCTATGAACACATGCCGTTTCATAATGCCTGCATCCGGGATTAGGACGGCCTTTTAAGCGGAATATCCCACTTTTTCATATACTTCCATATTGCGGTTCTACTTAAATCTACACGTCTGCCGACCTCGGCCTTGTTCCAATCGCATTCATGCAGGATCTCAAGCAGGATTTCACGGGAAAGTTTTTTCCCTGAAGAAGTGCTGTTTTTGGGCAAAGAGGGTGCTTTAGAGACAAGGGGTTGATATTCCACTTGCCTTATTTCAACGGGCAGGTCAAAAATATCTATGTGCTCTCCTCCACAAAGAACAAAGGCATGCTCAATTGCATTTTCCAACTCGCGCACATTGCCGGGCCAGTTGTAGTCCATGAGTATTCTCATGGCAGATTGCGAAACGCCTTTGATCTGTTTGCCTGTTTTTGCATTCAGGATATTGATAAAATGGCTTACAAGAAGCGCAATGTCTTCTTTCCTTTTTTGTAAGGGAGGGATATTGATCGGAAATACCTTGAGCCGGTAATAGAGATCTTCACGGAAATTACCGGTAGTGACAAGACCGTACAGATCCTTGTTAGTTGCTGCGACAATTCTGATATCGATTTTACGTTTTTTCGATTCACCGACCCGCTCAATCTCCCGTTCCTGCAGCACACGAAGGAGTTTTACTTGTATAAAAGGGGTGATTTCACCGATTTCATCCAAAAACATCGTTCCGCCATCGGCCTCCTCAAAACGGCCTGTACGGTCACGTATGGCCCCGGTAAAAGCGCCTTTGACATGGCCGAAAAGTTCGCTCTCTAAAAGCGATTCTGAAAGTGCACTGCAGCTTACAGTTACAAAAGGCATATTGTACCGATCGCTGTTGTAATGAATGGCGCCGGCAACCAGCTCTTTGCCCGTACCACTTTCACCCTGCAGAAGGATCGTTGCATTACTTGCAGCGGCCGCTCTGATAGCTGAAAAAACCTGCTGCATGGCATGGCTTTTACCTATGATGTTATCAACCTTGTGGATTTCACCTAATCGGAGGCTGGCTTCTTCTGCTTTACGCCGGGCTTTTTCAAGTTCCGTAAGGTCGGTGACAGTCTCGACAACGCCTTTTACAGAACCATCTTCATCCCTTACCAGTCTCGCACTTTTTACAACAGGTATATCATATCCTTCTTTGTGTTTTAGAAAACACTCTTTGGCATCAAGACGGTCATGCTCGTAAATTCCGCATTGGTTAATACCAGTGGGACAACTCCTGGAAAAACAGCGGCTGAAATTCAGGAGCATACAGCTCTTACCCTCGGCGTCTTTGGCGGTGTAGCCCGTGATACGCTCCATTGACGGGTTCCAAGACGTTATTCTTCCTTTGTCATCGAGAGTGAAAACGCCATCAGCCATTGATTCCAACAGCAAACTCGCGAAGTTGGAATCCAGCATATTCCAGGTTTTATCTTGCATGGCAGAAATTTGTCCCTTCAAATCTTTGGAAGGTTGGTTTTGAGATTTTACAAGTCTCTATGAATGATTACAGTTCCAAAATCAAGCGTTACCATAACGCTACAAAACGTTACCAAACATTATAGGTAACGTTCCCTCCGCCTGTCAATGTGTTTGTAATTTTTCTTGCCAATAGGCTTCTTTTTTTTGTCAGGCTGAAATTTAAGAAGAAATTCCAGTCTGTTACGCCTCAGTCGGGGTACGCCCTTATACTTAAAAAAGCATTGCTGCAAGAGATGGCATGATTATTGAGTATAGAATTTAATACCGGAGCGTACCTTAGGGCAAACAGATCGACAGATTATTCGTATGCGGACGGAAATAAACGGAATGGAGATAAATGAGATACAATCGGAAGATGAGTTTAAAAATGCGATCAAAGAGGGAGTTACGCTTATGGATTTCAACGCTCCCTGGTGTGCTCCGTGTCACTCCCAGGAACCAATCATTGAAAAACTCGCCGGAAAATTCCAGGGAAAGGCGCACATTGTTGCCATGAACGTTGATGAAAACCAGGACGTGGCAATGAAGTTGGGGATACAGGGTATTCCCACCCTGATTATCTTTAAAAACAGTAAAGAGGTACAGCGATTTGTGGGTCTCCAGCCTGAAGCCATCCTTTCAGAGGCCCTGGAAAAACTTCTTAGATAAAACGTAATGGAGAATCAAAATGGAGAACTGTGTAAATTCTAATGACGGAGGGAATCATGACATTCAATAATAATACGGACCACCCGGAGACCCATGATCTGGTCATAATTGGGGGTGGCCCCGGCGGGCTGACAGCGGGTATGTATGCTGCCAGGGACAAGCAGGATGTGGTCCTCATCGAAAAGCTAAGTCCGGGAGGCCAGGTGCTCACCACCGATTGGGTGGAAAATTACCCGGGCTTTTCCGAGGGTGTAAGCGGATTTGAACTAACGGATAGCATGAGGAAACAGGCGGAGCGTTTCGGCCTGAAAATTATCAACCATGAAGTGCAGAATGTTGATTTTAGAGGTGACATGAAACACCTTTTGCTTGCTTCCGGTTCAATGAAGACCCGCTCGGTTATAGTGGGCACCGGCGCTCAACCGCGTAAGTTAGGGATAGATGGAGAAGATCTGCTGACCGGAAAAGGCGTTTCCTACTGTGGCACCTGCGATGGTCCCTTTTACAGGGAAGCAACCATAGCGGTAATCGGTGGGGGCGATACTGCGGTTCAGGAAGCCATGTTCCTAACCCGTTTTGCAGCCAAGGTTTACGTAATCCACAGAAGAGATGAATTAAGAGCAACAAAGATCCTCCAGGAGAGGGCATTTGCCAATGAAAAAATCGAATTCGTCTGGGATACGGTTCCGGTCAGTATTGAGGGTCAGAAAGGTGTGGAAAGGCTGTGTACGCGAAACGTAAAAACCGGGGAGGAAAGCGCCCTGTCTGTAGAGGGGGTTTTTGTTCTTGTAGGTACCACCCCGATAACGGACTTTTTAAAAGGCTCCGTGGACCTGGACGAGCAGGGATTTGTCAAGGTAGACCGCAGGCAGGAGACCAGCGTACCTGGAGTCTTTGCCGCAGGTGATGTAACGAGTGAAACCCCCCGCCAGATCGCCACCGCGGTCGGTGAGGCGGTAACTGCTGTGCTCAGCGCTGAGAACTATTTGGAAAACAACGAAGGTTAATGGGGGTATTATGAGCAGCTATAAAGTAACTTTTTTGCCGGACGGTGAGGTTGCCGAGGTAGAGCATGGGGCCACCATTATGGAAGCGGCTGAAAAAGCGGGTGTTTATATCAACAGTCTTTGCGGGGGAAAAGGAGTATGCGGTAAGTGTCGTGTTCAGATCGCGGATGGTAAGGTGCGGGCAGACAAAAACTCTATCAGCTTTCTTTCTAAGGAGGAAATAAAGGAAGGGTATGTCTTGGCCTGCCAGGCAAAGGTTGATGAAGACATGGAGGTACTAATTCCACCGGAGTCCCGTTTGGAGGCGGAACAGATCCTGATGGATCAACCGGTTGTTGATTACAGTAAGCCGGAAAAAGTGGCGGTCGCAAAAGTTCCTTCTGATCCCATGACCCTTTTTGAGCCTTTAGTCCAGAAAATATACTTAGAACTCAAGGAACCCTCTCAAGACGATAACATTAGTGATATAGAACGTATTATTAGAGGGCTGAGGAAAAAAACCGACTATCAGACTTTTGAGACATCTCTGCACTGTCTCCAGGGTCTGGCCTCCAATCTCAGGGATAACGATTGGAAGATTACGGCAACCATCGCCAAACATGGCGACCCCTGGCAAATATTACAGATAGAACCCGGAGATACTACTGAACGGAATTACGGTCTGGCCGTTGACGTGGGAACGACCACGGTCGTTGCTCAACTGGTCCACCTGAAATCGGGGAGCGTGATTGGAATAACTGGGAGTCATAATCTCCAGGCCCATTATGGTGAGGATGTCATTTCCAGAATGGTCTATGCCTGTGGCAGGGAAAAAGGGCTCAATCCGCTTCATGGATCCGTCATTAAAAACATAAATAGCCTTATCAAGACCCTGACCGATGAAAAGGAAGTGAATGTTGAAGATATAACGGCCATTGTTGC
>JAIOSR010000202.1 GCA_021107495.1 Desulfobacterales bacterium
CCCTTCTCGCAGAGGTCAAGGACCTCCCGAGCCAAAGCCATTTGAATCCGGTTGACAAGAAAACCTGGGAGTTCCCGGTTAATTTTCACCGGCACCTTCTTAATCTTTTCCATCAGCCGGTAGGCCGTATCATGCGTTTCGTCCGTGGTCCATTCACATTTGACCACTTCAACGGTAGGTACAATGTGGGGCGGGTTGAACCAGTGTGTTGTCACCAGTCTTTCCTTGTTTTTGACCCGAACGCCGATGTCCTTGAGTGTCAGGGACGACGTGTTGCTGGCCAGAATGGCATCTTTCCTACAATAAGAGTCCACTTTCTCGAAAAGTTCCTGTTTCAACTCTAAATTTTCAGGCGCTGCCTCAACGATAAAATCAGCCTCTGCAACCGCCGCTTTCAAGTCCGTCGTGGTATTGAGCCGTTCTATGGCAGGTTGGATTTCATCCTTTCCAATCAGCTCAAACTGCGAAAAAAGTTCCAGATTTTTCTTGATATGGGCTATTGCCGTTTCAAGGATTGAGTCATTAATATCATATAACATCACCCCGTAGCCACCCATGAGAAAACTCTGGGCGATACCGTGTCCCATAAGGCCGGAACCGAGCACCGATATTTTATGAATGTCTTTCAATTCCATAAGTAACTCCTCTTCTTTGATGTTCCAATGGTTAGAAATTTATACAATGTGCCGAGAACACGAGCCTCAGCACTATGGTCCACATCTCAACAGGTAAAGGCCGAACGGTAGTGCTAAACCGGTTTTGCGGGCCGTAACCCTCGGCCTTCCGTTAAGAAATGCGGCCAGATGAAAACATGACCAATTCACTTGAACCAAAGATCAATTTGACAATATTCTCGGCAGCCATAGGCAAATGTTCGGGAAAATGATCATCAAAATGACGACTGATGCTTGAACTCCTACAAAAGGGACTACACCCCGATACATATCGGGGAGATCCAATCCAACATCTATCCCTTTCAGGTAAAATATGGAATAGGCAAAGGGAGGCGTGAGGAATGAAATCTGCAAGCTGGTGCAAATGACCAGCCCCACCCACAAGGGATTAAAGCCCAGGTTCAAAAGTATTGGGGAAAAAATCGGGACAATAATCATCAGGATGCCTATCCAGTCTATGAACATACCGAGGACCAGAATTATAAAGAGCATTGTGATAAATATTCCCCAAGAGCCCAAACCAAAGGATTCAAGGGTATTGGTAATGACCTCGCCGCACCCGGCGCTCAGAAAAGCGCCCGTAAAAAGGCTGGCCGCTACCGCGATAAAGACGATCATACCCGTTACCCGGATGGTGACAAAACAATTCTCTTTGAAAGTCTGCCAATTAAGACCCTTATAGGCCAGGCCTAAGAGGGTGGCTCCGATGGCACCTACGGCCCCGGCCTCAGTGGGTGAGGCAATGCCGAAGAAGATTGAGCCCAAGACCATAAAGACGAGAAAGAGAGGTGGCAAGAGATATTTTATGCCCTCTAAAAGAGATGCCTTAGTAAATACCTTGATGCGCTCTTCAAGAGGAATACTGGGGCCCATCCTGGGATTGATTGCACACCTGACCAGGATATAGATAATGTACGACAATCCCAACAGCATCCCGGGAACGATGGCCCCGGCAAACATCTGCAGGACGGAAACCCCTGCCATGGGGGCGTATAGGATAAGCATAATTGAAGGGGGGATTAGAATCCCGAGGGTGCCCCCGGCGCACACACACCCGCTGGCAAGGGATTTTGAATAGTTCGCCTTAAGCATGGAACGGACCGCTAACAATCCAATGGCGGTCTCGGATGCGCCGACCACCCCTGTGGTCGCGGCAAAGATCATGGCAAGGAGTACGGTAGCCACGGCCAGCCCTCCGTTCATTCCGCCCATCCATTTGTGTAGGATCTGAAAGGCCTTCGCTGCAACCCCGGAGGATTGCATCATGTTCCCCATGAAAATAAAAAGGGGAACCGCGGCCAGGATATAAGCTGAAAGGATACCGTCCATGACCCGAGGCGCGATCATATACATAAAACCCGGCCCTGATGCCAGAAAACCAAAAAGGACACCGACGGTTCCTACGCCGAATGCCAGCGGAAAGCCGGCTAACAAGACCAAAAGGCTCACTAACATCAATACAGTCGTTAACTCAGGACTCATGTGGCCCTCCCTTGATTGCTACTCTAATTGCCCTAAGAAATTCCGCGATCCCTTGCAGGTAAAAGAGGATGATTCCGAACACAATAGCTATTTTGAACGGGGCTAAAGAGGGTCGCCAGACACTCGCACCGCTTGTCTCTCCGTGCGTCACGGCCCAGACGGCATTTTGGCCGCACTTATAAAGGAGGACGGTAAAAAACGGGAAGAAGAGGAAGATATAACAGATCACGTCCATTCTGGCCTGGCCTTTCGGCGAAAGCCTGCTATAGATGAGATCCATTCGCACGTGCCCCTTGCGGTAATGACAATAGGCTACTCCGAGCATTGTGTAGCTGCCATACAACATGTATGTCAAGTCATATGGCCAGAAATTGGCCTTGGCGAACAGGTATCGTACCGTGATATCGTAACCGATGGCCACGGTGAGGACTACCACGAGGAAACTTGCCCCCTTCCCGGTCCACTCGCTGGTACGATCTATGATACGGAGGAACTTCTCCATGCGAATACACCTCCAGCATTGTTTAGGGTATTACCCCGGGTGTTTTTCCAGGGTAATACCTTAGTTTTATAGTTTTAGTCTAAACCCCGATCTAATGGGGGAGGTTATACAAATTATGATAGGGATACCAAGTTTTACTAAACGCTTGAATGGAATTCCACACCTTGGCGAAATTCTTGTCCTTGGACGAACGCTTATCCAGGTATTCGTTGGCCCATTTCTGCATCGTTGTGATGGTTTCCGGGTCCATTGTCACCCAGGTAACCCCCTTATCCTTCAAAAACTTGACCGCTTTCATATTTTCCTTTTCCATCCAGAGCCACTCATCCAGTCTGCTCTGGGCAATAGCGGCGTCTAAGGCACCTTTCAAATCATCGGGTAAAGCGGCATAGGCCTCTTTGTTGACGATGAGTTCCGTCATGGAAGCAGGCTGATGAATACCGGGCAGCATCACGTATTTACAGACTTCCCAGATGCCTAAGGTCTTGTCAAAGGCCGGGATCGAGTATTCTGCCGCGTCCAGGACCCCTCTCTGCAGATTGGGCATGATTTCGCCCCCGGGACAAAAGATCACAGACATGCCGTGCTCCTGAAGCACATCCCCCATCAGGGGCATCATACGCATTTTAATACCCTTGAAGTCCTCTATTTTTCGCAGAGGCTTTTTGGCCCACATAAAATCTTCCATGGCAATGGGAGGTCCGGGCATAACCTTTACGTTAAAGCCGTAATCGTCATAAATCTCCTGCCACAACTTTAAACCGCCCCCTTCGTTCAGCCACATTTGCATACCGAGGACATTTAAACCTCCCGGGGAAGCAGTGAAAAGAGGCGAAACAGGAATCTTGCCCACCCACATGGCGGAATAGCTGTATTGGGCCTGGTATGCCCCATCACTGACAGCCTTTATCCCCTCAAAAGGGGGCACCAGAGCACCGGCAGGATGAACCACAAAAATCAGGCGTCCATTGGTCGCCTTTTTGACCTTGGCGGCCATGCGCACCAGTGTCTCGTGGAACAACATCCCTGCCGGAACGAATCCCTGAACCTTCCACTTGATAACCTTGTCCTTGGCAAGTCCAAAAGAAGTAAAAGAGAAAACCAAAAGTCCAACAAGAAAAAACTGAAATATTTTCTTTTTCATTGTAGCCCTCCTAAAAGCTTATCTTAATTTTTTA
>JAIOSR010000519.1 GCA_021107495.1 Desulfobacterales bacterium
GGGCTCTCCTACAGGCTCCCCCCCTTGATAGAAGGGATCTCCTATGGCCTCTCCCCTTTGCTAAAGGGACCCTCTCACAGACTCCCCCCTTTGCTAAAGGGGGGGCGGGGGGGATTTTACAGGGTATGGTAATCAATGACATGATCATTCTCTGCACGGCAAATCTCTTTCCTTTTTAAAACGTTTCATGGATATCTTAAAGTCCCGGTAGATTTTATCATTATATTGATTATGGCACCCGAGGCAGGCATTCACGGAAAGGATATTATTGATTTCCTGTCTGTTAAAAGGCCTCGCGTCTTCCCTTGAAGCGGTCTGCAACCTCTCTCCATTAAGGCTTACATATGCATCCAGAGGAAAACCCATGCCAAGTCCTGAAGAGATCGCATCATAGGTCGGTCTGAAAATCCATTTTCTATCCCTTTTGTTCAGTATCCCCTCGCCGATCCCTAAAACCTTTGGGTCCCCGTGGCATTCGAGGCATGACCTGGATTCCTTTGATGTAGTATGAGGATCAAAGGCCGACATGGTGAGAATTTTAAAAGAAGCAAAGACCTGGCACGGGGAAACCGGATATATGGTGGATGCGTCTTTAAAACCGAGGCCGGGTCTTGCAAACCTCATATAGGATCTGGTTTCCTTCCACTTTCCCGGAGATTTTTTCCCGGTAAGCCAGTCCCTCTGTAATTCGGATTTGCGGTATTCCAGGTGGCACCCATAACACTGGGGTATCCATGAACTGTGGCAGGCCTGGCAGGAAAGACGCTCATGGCCCGGCAGCGTGTGATATGGATTTTTTGAAGACGTGATATCCATCTTTACTGCTCTGCCGTCCATTTTGCGAAAAAGCACTGTCCCGCTCTCCCTATTCTGCACGTTATAAAGCGGCGTGCCCTTCTTGCTTATTGCAATGCGCACATCCGGAACCTTCGGGACCTTTTTATTGAGGAAGACGAGCCTATTGGCTAAGGTCTCGCTATCAGTCACTAGGGAAAAACGTGGCACATGACAGGCCTCGCATGTAATGTCCACCTGATCCTCCATCTCATCATATGCCTTTCCGTCACCCATTAAACCGGTCGCGGTGTGGCAGTCTATACATTCCATTCCCGCCTTTGCAAAATGTATATCCGCTTCAAGGTGAAGGAAAAAGCGGTTCCCGGACAACCTCCGACTACTGAGAGCCCTCCCTTCATAGGGGGTTCCGTATCTTGCCGACTCAAACCTGCCAAAATACGACAAACCGATCCTTGCCGACCTGTTATGGCATTTTACGCAATTTTCCGAAGGGATTCTGGTTGTCATCACAGGGTGATCAAAGGGTCCGGCATCTGCACTCTCTTTTCTATTCTTGTCCAGCACATGACAATCACTGCATCCCCCTCCCCTTTTTCCCACCTCTCCCGCACGGTCTCCTCTTTTCTTCCACAGATGGCAACCGCCGCACATCTTTCTGTAATGGTCAATGGCAAGATTCTCAGGTGGATTTTTCCCCATGAGATCCCGGACCCCGGTTTTTGCCCCTTTGATGTTAAGCCATTGATACTGCAAGGTCTTGAGTATGCCCCTGTTCGTGGCCATGATACTCTTTTTTACCCGTGGAACAATGTCTGAATGACACCCTTCTTTTCCACAGGTCCGCTCCGCCACCCGGAGGTCTCCCGGATTCCGGACCACGCCGAAGTGGGCCCTTTTCTCATCTAAAGAATAAGGGTTTCCTAAATGACAGGTGTAACAGCCAAAGGCTGAGACTGGATGGGAAGAATCGGGATCCGTTACCTTGTTATGGCAGAAAAGACATCCCTCTGAGAGGGGTTCGGAGGGCCGTTTTTGTATGTTCTCTTTCAGAATAAGGACTGAAGCGATGGTGATCAGAAAAAAAATGACCGGGAATTTTTTCATGACAACCCATTGAGGGGTGGTTTTCAGGTGAGTATTTTGAGGATTTCATTCAACTCTATTTTTATGTTCTCAACAAAAGATACATCAATGGGCGTCTCCTTGTCCTTCCGTCTTTTAAGACGCTGTTTGGCGCCTTCAATAGTCATCCGCTCATTGTGAAGCAATTTCTTTATCTCAAGAAGGGTCTCCAGGTCTTCCCGCCGATATGTCCTCTGGTTGGAATCGGCCCTTCTCGGCCTGACCTGGGAAAATTCACCTTCCCAGAATCGCAGGACATAAGGTTCAACACCGATAATGCGACTGGCCTCGCCGATGCGGAAATACCGCTTGTCGTCAGGAATCCGGCCCATGCCTCAGCCCTCCTTTAAGCGCCCCCCCGTCTCATTTCTTATCTTGTCAATAATTGACTCGTGCAGCCGGTTTACTTTCCCTCCGTCCAGGGTCCCATGTTCAGACCTGTAACAGATTCTGAATGCAATGGCCTTTTCGGACGGATCAATTTTCTCGCCTTCGTACAAATCAAAAATCTGTACGGACTCAACAAGGTCACCGCCTTCCTTTTCTACGACTTTAAAAATCCCGGCACTTTCTAATCGGCGGTCAACAATCATTGATATGTCCCTGTAGACGGCAGGGTATTTTGCGAAAGGTCGCAACTTTATTGTCTTGTAAAGTCTTTCTAAAAGGGCATGAATATCAAGCTCAAAAACAAAGGCACCCTCATCTTTCAGGTCATACGCCTCCATCACACCGGCGGAGACCCGGCCCACCTTTCCTAAAGCCGAACCGGAGCAGTAAATACCGGCTGAAATTTCAGGGTCATATCCCGCGGAAGCAGTATCCCTCTGAAAATCGATATCATCAAGTCCAAGGCCCTTCAAAAGGGCCTCGGCAGCTCCCTTAATATCGTAAAAGTCCACAGGCCTCTCATGACCATACCATGATTTTTGACGATACAGCCCGGTCATTATTGCAGACAGATGAATCTTTTCAAGGGGGAGCTGTTCTCCCTCTTTCCGAAAGAACAGTTTTCCCCATTCGAAAAGCTTAAGTCCTTTTTCCTGATTAAAGATGTTGTTCTTAGCGGTCTCCAAAAGCCCAGGAAGCAGAGACGTTCTCATTATAGACTGGTCAACGCTTAGTGGATTAATAAGCCGGACAAAGGATCTCAAGGGGCTTTCCTTCTCCGCCCCGAGTATATCAATCGAATCCGGGGAAATGAAACTGTAAGTTATTATTTCCGTAAAACCCAGGCCCGTTATGATCGATCTTGCCTGGTCACGGAGGAGAAGTTCGGGCGTCTCACCTTCTTCAGGCGGTCTGATACTCGGCGTGGTCACGGGAATATTGTCGTATCCACCCAATCTTGCCACTTCTTCCATGAGATCGGCCTCCCGGATAATATCCACCCGGAAAGAAGGAGGTTTGACAAGGAGTTCATTCTCGTTGATATTGTTGACCTCCATTTCCAGTGCCCCCAAATACCCGCTTATGACATCCCTGGAAAAGGCCGTCCCTAAGAAACGATTCGTCCTGTCCACTCTCAGATTGATATGGGGAGGGGTATGGGCCCTTGGATAGTTATCTATAATGCCCCTGGCAATTTTTCCCCCTGCCAGGCGGTAAAAAAGCAAAAGGGCACGCTTCAGGGCGGTTGTAGCACCACCGATATCAGCGCCTCTTTCAAAACGGTACGATGCCTCTGTGGACAGCCCGAGACGCTTTGATCCCCGCCGAATGGTCACGGGATCGAAAATAGCGCTCTCTACAAGGACATTTTCGGTACCGGCAAAGATCTCCGAGTTCAGTCCTCCCATGATTCCTGCAACAGCCACTGCCCGCTCGCCATCGCAAATCATAAGGGTTTCGCTGTTCAGGGTGTGCGTCTGTCCATCGAGTGTGCTGAATGCCTCCCCCTCAGCGGCCCGCCTTACAACTATCCTGTTCTCCCTCAGCCGGTTGTAATCAAAGGCATGGAGCGGCTGCCCCGTTTCCAACATCACGTAGTTGCTCACATCCACGATGTTATTGATGCTTCTTACCCCGGACAGATAAAGCCGATATTTCATCCAGAATGGAGAAGGGCCTAAAGAAATCCCTTGAATAATGCCGGCCGCATAACGGGGACAGCCTATGGGATCGTCTATGGTAATGCTTGTAAGACCCTCAATGGCAGGGCCGGTCTCTTCTGTTTCCACCTCGGGCAGCTTCAGCCTTTTACCTGTAGCGGCAGCGATCTCCCTGGCAATCCCGATGACGGATGCACAATCAGGGCGATTCGGCGTAATATCCACGTCAAAAACCCAATCGGATAGGGGAACAACGGCAGGCAGTGATTTGCCGGGCGTAAGGGTTGAGGGAAGAATCATTATGCCGGTATGGTCCTCGGTCAGACCCATTTCATCTTCTGCTAAGAGGATGCCTTTTGAGAGCTCTCCCCTGATCCGGCTTTCCTTGACAACCGTACCGTCAGGAAGCCTTGTCCCGGGTAATGCCAGCGGGGCTAACAGACCTTCCTTTAAGTTAGGAGCCCCACAGACCACCGGGATATTCTCGCCGCCTGTATCCACCTGGCACATGAAAAGCCGATCCGCCTCGGGATGAGGTCTTACGGACAATATCTTTGCCACTACAATATCATCAAGACCCTGACCCACGGCCTCGATGCCTTCAACCTCTAATCCGCTCATGGTCAGAAGCTCACCGAGCTCATCAGGCGGCATTTCAATATCTACGTAATCTTTTACCCAGTTCAAGGTTAGTTTCATGAATAATACTCGATGGAAATTAGGATAAATAGGTTAAGCGTATCCTCTAAAACTGTCTTAAAAATCGCATGTCGTTTTTGAAAAACAACTGGATATCATTTATTCCGTACTTGAGCATTGCGATCCTTTCAATACCCATACCAAATGCGAATCCCGTATATACCTCGGGATCATAATCCACAAAACCATATACATTGGGATCAACCATGCCGGAACCCAGGATCTCCAGCCAGCCGGTATGTGAGCAGGTCCGGCAACCCTTTCCCCCGCACATGACACACCGAATATCCACCTCTGCGCTGGGTTCCGTAAAAGGGAAAAAGCTGGGCCTGAACCTCAAGGAAGTATCACTACCGAACATCTGGTGCACAAAGCTCGTGAGCGTTCCCTTCAAATCCCCAAAGCTCACGTCCTTATCCACCAAAAGGCCCTCCACCTGGTGAAACATGGGGGTGTGAGAGACATCCGAATCTCTTCTGTAGACCTTTCCGGGAGCAATAACACTCACGGGTGGCTTTTTTGCTTCCATAACACGGATCTGGATCGGAGAGGTATGGGTCCTCAGGACCACGTTTCCTGAGATGTAAAAGGTGTCTTGCATGTCCCTTGCAGGATGATCTTTCGGGAGATTAAGTGCCTCGAAATTATAATAGTCTAATTCAACGTTGGGACCCTTCACTACCATGAAACCCATCCTTGAAAAAATCTGACAGACTTCTTTGATAACCAGGGTAACAGGATGAAGGTTCCCTCGAAGAGGTTCTCTGCCCGGCAGTGTGACATCCAAAAAAGAGGCACCCTCGGCCTTTCCGGACGCAACACGTTCACGCGCCTCTTCAAAATGCCCGGTCAAATTGCCCTTTACAACATTGGCCAATTTGCCCGCCTCCGGCCTTTCACCGGCAGGAAGGTCTTTCAATTTTTTCATGCCCGCGGTGAGCAGGCCCTTCTTGCCGAGATATTTTATCCTGAACTTCTCAAGCCCTGAGGGGTCATTTATCCCCTTTAACTCTAGAAGCGCCTCTTTTTCCAGTTTAAGAAGTTGCTCTTTCATGGCCTACTTTGTTTTATTTTAACAGCTCAATAAGAAGGTTCGTCAGTCCATAATCACGCGGCATGGGGAACTCTTTTCAAAGAGGCACTGAACCGCTTGAATAAACTAACGTCCAACATCGAATGTGGTGATACCTTCGGTTTTCCAATTTATAAAAAAAAAGAGCGAAGCAACACATACATTCAGTGTTCGATATTGAGTGTTGGATGTTCGGCGTTCATATTTTCCGCCTCTGTTCCAGCCCCAAACAGTGTCGGCGGAGATCTCCGGAAAGATATCCGCCGACACTGTGTTAAGGAAGGGTTGTCCCGTCGATCAAGACCCTATGATTGAGCCATAACCGCCAACTGGGAAAAGGCCACCGGATCATGGACAGCCATATCAGCGAGTACCTTGCGATCCAATGAAATTCCTGCCTTATTGAGACCGCCAATCAGCCTGCTATAGGATAAACCGTTTTCCCGTGCAGCAGCATTGATCCTCACTATCCAGAGACTGCGAAATTCTCTTTTCCTGACCCTTCGGTCGCGATAGGCATACATCCCGGCCCTGCTCACGGCAACTGTCGCGGTCCTGAGCTGTTTGCTTAGGCCCCCTCTGTATCCTTTGGCGGCCTTCAGTACCTTATTTCTCCTTCTCCTTGCCTTAAAACCCCTCTTTACCCTTGGCATTGCAATACCCCTTGTGATTTGCGATTAACTCATAACCCTCAACGATAGGGAATGAGTTTGGCAATCTGTTTTAGATTAGTGGAATCCACCAAAGTGGATTTTCTCAGGTTCCTTTTCCTTTTTGTGCTCTTTTTTGTAAGGATATGACTGGAAAAGGCCTTGTGCCTTACGATCTTTCCCGAACCCGTGGATTTAAATCTCTTGGCCGCGCCACGGTTTGTCTTTATCTTTGGCATTTTTCGTCTCCATACGCTTGTGTATTTTAAATGACATTTTGAGCCAAGTTGAAAACGCCCTCTTTTATCCGATCCCCCGTCTGATTCGGGACAGGTCAGTGTCAGTCTCAAATTTTAACTCTCAAAATACTCAAGGTATTCCTGCGGTTAAAATTTTCGCCTTCTCCCGCTCAAAGTCCGGGATCTTCGACTTGACCTTGAACAAATTTGAACATTTTGAAATCGGCTCAATTTAAAAAATATTGTATAGGTGCGTCAAGCATCACACCTACCAAATCAAGGCCCCACCAATATTCCGACAAAGGTGATAGAAAATAGGCCTGACTAAAGGACTAACTACAAATGAGGGTTGACATCTGATTGATAAAAAAACGTCCTTTAAAAGCACAATATCTTCTTCTCGAAAGGTCGTCCAAAGAACCCTGCAAAAGCAGTGACACGTCCTGTTCATTTAGGGACAATCACCATGCTCATTCTATTCCTGGCCTCCCGTGTGGGTTCCTGCTCCACTGTACCCAGGTCCTCAAGTTCCCCGGCTACCCTTTTAAGAAGTCTGACCCCGGCATCCATGAAAGCCATTTCCCGGCCCCGAAAAAAGACGGTTACTTTCACACGGTTCTTGTTTTCTAAAAATTTTTTGACATTCTTTAGCTTGAAACCCAGGTCATGGTCCTCTGTGTGAGGCCGTAGTTTGATCTCTTTGAGCTGGCAAGCCTTGCCCTTTTTACGCGCCTCCTGCACCTTCTTGCTTGTCTGGTACTTGAATTTGCCATAATCCATGATCCGGCAAACAGGAGGGTCGGAATTGGGCGCAACCTCCACAAGATCCAGTCCTACATTTTTTCCCGTGTTCAGTGCATCCTGAATGGATAATATGCCAAGCTGCTCGCCTTCAGCCGAAATCAGCCTGACCATACTTGCCCGGATACGTTCATTTATCCTGACATCTTCAATTTTTTTGCCTATGGCCATTACCTCCTTTGTTTACAGTCCTCAAAAACAAGGTCAATAAATTCCTTAGCTGTCATAAAAGGAAGATTTTGACCACTCCTCTGCCTTGGTGTTACCCCTTCATTTTCGCATTCTCGGTCCCCTATAATCAGCATATAGGGGATCTTCTTTAACTGGGCCTCTCGAACTTTCAGACCCAGTTTTTCATTTCTGAAATCAGCTTTCACCCTGATGTCGGCATCAACCAGGATATCCAGCAATTTTTCACCGAAAGATATATTCCTGTCCGTCACCGTCAAAATCATAGCCTGGACCGGCGCAAGCCAGACGGGAAACGCACCTGAATAGTGCTCTATCAGGACACCGATAAACCTCTCAATTGCTCCCAGAATAACCCTGTGAATCATGACGGGACGGTGTTTTTGACCGTCCTTATCTATAAAAACAAGGTCAAACCGCTCGGGCAGAGTAAAGTCACACTGAATAGTGGCGCATTGCCACGACCTCCCCAGGGCATCCTTCAATTTGACATCTATCTTTGGCCCGTAAAAGGCACCGTCTCCCTCGTTAATATCGTATGGCAGATTACTGTCGTCCATGGCCTTTATGAGCGCGCCCGTGGCCAGGTTCCAGTCTTCTTCCGACCCTATGGATTTTTCAGGCCGGGTGCTGATCTCCAGGTCATAGTCAAAACTGAATATGCCCATAACATCCTTAACAAAGTCGAGCACACCCTTTATTTCGCCGTTCAATTGCCCCGGCGTGCAGATGATATGGGCGTCGTCCTGGGTGAATTCCCTCACGCGGAA
>JAIOSR010000464.1 GCA_021107495.1 Desulfobacterales bacterium
ATTAGTCCCCTATGATCCTCTCCAGATGTACCTCCTTGAAATAAAAGGGCACGAACTGCTGACCAGAGAAGAAGAAAAGGAGCTGGCCATAAGGGTCAGGGAAAACCAAGATGAGAAGGCCGCCTTCAGGCTCATTACATCCAATCTCAGGCTGGTTGTAAAAATTGCCATGGATTTCCATCGGTACTGGACAAAAAATCTGTTAGATTTGATTCAGGAAGGGAATGTGGGCCTTTTGCAGGCTGTCAAAAAATACGATCCTTATCGCGGCATAAAATTTTCTTATTACGCCTCATTCTGGATCAAGGCCTACATGCTGAAATTCATCATGGACAACTGGAAACTGGTCAAAATCGGAACAACCCAGAGCCAGCGTAAACTCTTCTTTAACCTGGGTAAAGAAAGAGACAAACTGATTGCTCAGGGCTTCGCCCCTGAACCTAAGCTTTTGGCTGAACGCCTTGATGTCAAGGAAGAGGAAGTTGTGGAAATGAGCCAGCGCCTTGGCGGGTGGGAAATCTCCCTGAGTTCCCCCGTGTCCGATGATTCACGAGAATCATATGGCGCCTTCTTGCCCGATCCCAGAAAAGATGTTGACGAATATCTGTCTGAGGCTCAAACACGGAAACTCCTCATGGAAAAACTTCAAGAATTCAGAAAGACGCTTTCCGGAAAAGAGGCCGATATCTTTGACAGTCGGATTATGGCGGAGGAACCCTTGACTCTCCGGGAACTTGGGGATAAATACCACATCTCACGGGAGAGAGTCAGACAAATCCAGGAAAAAACAACAAAAAAGATCAAGAAATGGCTTGAGGAAAAAATCCCTGATTTTGAAGACCTCTATTCCGACATTAAGAAATAAAGGCCGCAACACAATGGAAACAAAACGCGAAACCTGTAAGCATAAACCCGCAACCCGTAATAAATCAACAACAATCCGGTATTTGAAGCCGACGCATGTTCTTGTCTTGTTTCTTCTTATGGGATTCTTCCCGGCGTGCGCACGGCTTACACCCGAAATCGCACCGGTTGAGACTCCTGCACTATCTGCACAGCAAGAAATTTCCCCACATGAACAGGGCATTCAGGAAGCCTATAAGAATTTCACATTGTCCTCCATTGCCATATCTCAGGGCCGCTATAAAAAAGCACAGGAATATCTTTCCGTTGCCATTGAAAAAGACCCGGGATCTATTTACCTGTCCAGGAAAATGGCACTGCTTTTGAAAAAGCTGAGAGACTACCGGGCTGCACTGGGTTATGCGCTCAAATGCCTGGATTTTGATACTGAAGATTTAAATAGTCGTATGTTGCTGGCAGATCTTTACAGCCTTATGGGCAGCGATGACCTGGCCATTGAACAATACGACAAGGCCCTCGACCTTGACCCGGAAAACCAGCGGATCAGGCTCTTGATTGCCACCATTCTGATTAAGAAGGGTCAATTCCCGAAGGCACTTCTCCACCTGGACAGACTGATCGATCAGAACCCCGATCTGGTCATTGCCCATTACTACATAGGGAGAATTTACTTAGAGCTTAAACGTCACAACAAGGCAGAAGATGCCTTTCTCGATGCACTTAGGCTCAATAAGCGCCTGGAACCGGCCCTGTTTGACCTGGCAACGCTTTATCAAATGATGGAAAGGTCCATAGACGCGATGGAGACTTATGAAAAGCTGTTAGGATTCTACCCTCATAATTTGGGGGCCAGGGAAAGGCTTTTGAGCCTCTATTTCAAGCTTGGTATGGAAAAAAAGGCTGAGCAACAAATAGAAAAGATCAAAGAGCTTTCCAAACCGGGAGAATCGATCAGGCAGGCATTGGGGCTCTTATATCTCAAGCAGGGAAGACTGAATGAATCCATTGAAGAATTGAACCTGACCGTTTCCGCCTTGCCGGACGATGATAAATCCAGGTACTATTTGGCCTCTGCCTATGAAGAAAAAGGGGACATTGATAATGCCCTGAAACACTTCAGGCTGATCATGCCGAAATCAAAATATTATATCAATGCCCAGTTGCACATCGCATTCATTCTTGAAACCCGGAAACAATACGACGAATCCATCGCCGTTCTGGAAAAGGCCCTTGCCCTGAAAAAAGGGCAAGTCGAGCTTTACCTGATGTTGGGATCCCTTTATGAAACCAAAAAGGAATATGAAAAAGGCATAGAGGCTGTCAAGAAGGGCCTTGAACAGGATGGGAAGAACATAGATCTTATTTTCCGATTAGGCGTTATCCTGGACAAGGACGGTAAAAGGGAATTGTGTATCGAACAAATGAGAAGGATACTGGATATCGACCCGGATCATGCGGACGCTTTGAACTACATAGGATATACATTTGCGGATCAGGGCATTAAACTGGATGAGGCCATGGATTTGATCCAAAAGGCATTAAAAATAAAACCTGAAAGCGGCTATATCATAGACAGCCTTGGGTGGGTCTACTTTCAGAAAGGGTTATACGATAAAGCTCTCCACTACCTTGAAAAGGCATCAAAAATGATCCCTGATCCCACAGTCCATGAACACCTGGGAGATGTCTACCTCAAGAAAGAAAAACACAAAAAGGCTCTTGACAATTACCAAAAGGCCCTTTCTATAAATCATCCCGAACAAGAAAAGATAAAAGAGAAGATCATTGAAATCAAAAAACTCCTGAAACAGAAGGAGTGATAAAATCTTGGCAGTTTGAAAAACCGAGGGATATTACAACGTCACCCTTGAAACGGGCTAACTGATAACAAGAATTGAATATTTTCAAACCAAATAGAATTCCAATATCGCTTCTGGTCCTTTTCCTCTTCCAGTCATGCGCCTCGATCCCTGTAAAACCGCCTCCTTCACCTTACGGCCGTCAGGAGATTGACCGCATTATTTCCGAATTCAGGGAACAGGAAACTCGAGTGGGTACCTTTTTTTCATCAGGCCGATTGACCGTAAAGGCCAAAAGTTCCGAATCCGGTTCAGACATACTGATCGTTGGCAGCAAAAATCCCTTAAAGTTGAAAATAGAGCTCACCCATGCCTGGGGCCGACCCCTCCTGCATATCATGATCCACGACTCAGAGCTTAAAATTCTCTCCTTTACCGAGAAAAAATATTATCATGGACACCTTGGAACTCCGGGTTCCTTGAAGTTCTTCCCCGCCCGCCTGGATCCTGATCAGGTGTGGGCCCTCTTAAGGGCCTACCCGGTCCTGCGGAAATACAGCCGGGCTGTATCACTTAAGGGAAATCAATTCACGCTGCTGAACGTAAAAACGGAACCGGTCCAGGTCGTTGATTTGTATTCGGAAAGTACCCTGCCCCGACTGGTATCATTTCCCGAACAAGGCATGAAAGTCTCGTTTTCGGACTTTGAAAATGACAGCGGGCTCAAATATGCACAAAAAATAAGGCTGGATGATTCGAAAACTGAAACAATTCTGGTGCTCAAGTTAAAGCAGCTGGTCTTCAACAAGACCCTTCCTGAATCAATTTTTAATCTGGAAAAACCCAGGGATTTTGAGATGCTCCCGCTCCGCTGAGTCATAGTGCCCTCTCCTTGACAGGCAATTACGCTTCTCCTATACTCCGGAAATCAAATGACAAATTGCAAAAGTGCCGGGTGTGTCAATTTCCAAAGCTGTTTTTTTTACCTGTGGGAAGGTGATTAAGGCAAATACTGTTGAATTAAGGATTTTTGTAAGATTTAGGATTTTAAAAGGGTGAGGCACCGCCCCCTGCAAAACCGCATTACTTAAAGGATATAATGCTGAATTTCATATTAGGAAAAGAAATTGCCTCTTACGTGAGGCTCCATCGGGGAATGGTGGTCTGTGCACTGGTCCTGACAGGCATCTCGACTATTTTTATAGTGATACCGGCCTACCTTCTTCAACCATTCATAGATGAAGGCATGAAAAGCGGTTCTGATCCGGTTTCGTGGAAGATTCCCTGGATCGTCTTTGATTCCGGTTCATGGCTTTCCTGGCACCGCACCGAACGGGTAATTGTGGAGAATATCACTCCCAACAGCCTCCTTGTCATTCTCACCCTGGTAACCTTTGCATCTGTTGTCTGCAAATCGATTACGGTTTATCTGAGCGAACTCTCTGCTGCGGCTTTTTCCAATCGCGCTGTTCGATCTTTGAGAATAGACATTTTCAGGAAATATATTTTCCTTTCCATGGGATTTCACCAGAAAAGGAAATCGGGAGCACTGTTAGCCAGGGCAACAGCAGATATCGCCGTAATGCAGAGCAGCATCGTAAACATCCTCATCGGACTTATCAAATATCCACTGACTGTCACGGTTTTCCTGATTTATCTTTTCTTCATGAACTATAAACTGACTTTGCTCGTTTTTTTAATTGTACCTCTTATCATTGGTTTAATCCGGTTGTTCGGCAATAAGGTCAAAAAACATTCCATCAGGGTCCAGGATGCCACTGCCGATGTTACTGCGGCCTACCAGGAAGGACTCCTTTGCCTCAAGGTTGTGCAGGGGTTCTTCAGAGGTGAGTATGAGGTAAAAAGATTTCGGGAACTGGCCGATTACCTGTACAAAAGAATAATGCGGTGGAACCGCTGGTATCTGGGTATGACTCCCATGCTGGACGCCTCGGTTTTTCTGGTTTTGCCGGCAGTCTTGCTTTTAGGAAAGCTCCACTTCGATCATACATTAGGTGAGCTCATGGCAATGATGTATGCCTTTTCCCGCACTTACGGCCCGGTAAAAAAGCTGGCAAAGGTAAATAATAATCTCCGGTCACTCCAGGGCGCGACAAAGCGGATCTTTGCCATTATGAACACTGCCCCGGATATTCAGGACCGTCCTGACGCGAAGGTACTTCCCCGCCACAAAAAATCCATTAAATTTGACAGGGTGAATTTCGGTTATTCGGATGGGGACCCGATCATCAAGGATGTTTCATTTGAAGTGACGGCCGGTGAAATGGCGGCATTCGTGGGTTCAACAGGTGCGGGCAAGAGCACTCTTATGGACCTTGTTTCTCGCTTTTATGACGTCACCAGCGGAAACATTACCATTGACGGGATTGATATCCGGGGTGTAACACTCGAATCTCTTCGCAGCCAAATAGGTATGGTGAACCAGGACACTATCCTTTTTCACGACACAATTGCCAATAACATATATTACGGAGACCCGGAGAAAAGCACGGAAGAAATATTGGCTACTGCAAAAATTGCCAATGCCCATGACTTTATCATGGCCCAACCTAAAGGCTATGAAACCGTGGTGGGAGATCAGGGGACCCTGCTGTCCGGCGGGCAAAGGCAGCGTTTATCCATCGCCAGGGCGATTTTGATTGATCCGGCTATTTTGGTCCTGGATGAGGCGGCATCAGCTCTTGATGCCGAGAGCGAGCGGCTTGTTCAAAAATCTATTGAAAGACTTAAGGGCACTCGCACGATTCTGGTTGTGGCCCACAGGCTGAGCACCATAATGAAAGCTAATCATATCTACGTTCTTGAGGGGGGAAGGATCGTGGAATCCGGTGTTCTCGATGAATTGCTGGCAAAGAATGGCCGATTCCGGCAACTTTACGACATGCAATTCAGCAACGAAGACAATGATTAAACCTTTGGCGACCTGAATATATGGGCACTTTCTGGCATATCTCCGAACAGTACAGAAATACATCAATGGCGGATGCCTTTTCGACCCTGGACCATGCGTTTTCTATCCGGGGGAACCATTTAACGCACAGCCCCATCAGTCGCCTGATCAAAGTAAAAATTGAAGATCGTTTTTATTACGTTAAGCTTTATACCGGAGGAGGCAAACGCCTGAGACGTTACGTGGGGCGCAGCCGGGTGCGTGGGGAATGGGAGAACCTGCTGTTCTTTATGAAGCTTGGTATTCCCACGGCAAAGCTGGTGGCATACGGGCATGAACTGAGATGGGGGCTATTTAAACGGGGCGCATTGATTACTGAGGCATTGCCCGATACCACTGAGATGGCAGGCCTTGCCCGGGAAGATTCTCCACTTCTTAAAAACAGGGCCTGGATTAGACAGGTGGCTCGGCAGACAGCGGATTTTACAAGACGCCTTCATGATAAGGGCTTTATTCATAATGATCTGAAATGGAGAAACATCCTGGTGACCTGCGGGGAAAA
>JAIOSR010000275.1 GCA_021107495.1 Desulfobacterales bacterium
GAGGCCGGTGAGATCAAGTCAAACACAACCCTCTTAAAAACTGCCGAGGAATTGGGGCGGAAATTGGCGCGATGATGAATATGGGGTGACATCAGCTGAAACAGGGCGAAAAACGGGTGTGTCCACATCTGCTGTTTCAAAAATATTTGAAAGGCTGGGAAATAGTTTGTCAACCTAATCAACAACGTCCCGCAGGTCACACGCAGCTCACATGTTGAATGAGAGTGGTGTTGAAAAATACAATAAACATATTTCATAATATTGAATGATTGTTCATTCGTAAGCCAGAGGGAAAAAATCATGATTCAGGGCAAACAAAAAAACCATTTCTCAGATTGAGACCGGGGTTTTTTGTTTTCTAAAATCAACAAACCTACAGCAGCACTCTGAAAGTTGACCCCTGAATGCTTTTAAATAACTGAGGGGCAAGAGCAGACCCGTTTATAGCATGTTGAACGCTCCCGAATTTGGTTTATTGGAAGAGAATACTAAATTTTCGTGGGATTTTGGTATCATGCAAGTACCTAAAAAAATCCTGGATCAATGAAAACGATAGGTTTATCTGGGTAGTCTTCACTTGACCAATTTTAAAGGTTTCATTTGGTAGTCATAATGAAATAGTGGCCATTCGCAGGTCATAGGATATAGCAAGGAGCAACCACCCAAAGATCATTACCAGGCTACCGCAGTATTTTGTGGATTTAGTCCTCCTAAAGACTGCTTTTGTTTCTCCCCTCCACCCAATCCAAAAAAGTGTGTAAACTTTTGCCAACGATGGAAATAGATTACATCCTTTTGGTGGTATTTTTTTACATACTCTATTTTTCTGTGTTAGTCATGCATCATAACTTGCTGATTTCATGAAGAATATTAATTTCTAATCGCAATCATTTATGGCATGAAAATTGCTCATTATACATTCAGAATAACAGAATAAGCTTCTCCCCCACCATCAACCCTTTCTAAAAGGGCGAACCTCATGGATATAGTCATCAAAATGTGCCTACTTTGCTCCTGACAGGATGGTTGTTTGCCTGTTGGGAGCTCATTTTTACCAACAACAGTATCATGCGCTGAACGACTAATTGAAACACAATGGTTATTTTTACTCATATGCTGTATTTGGCATTGGTACACAATGGAAATTTCCATTTGTTTTGGTCCCGAAAAAAGGAATTTGAAATGGTTTAATTCTCTTTAATAAATAATAAAAGCAAGGAGGGAATATGAAAAAGTTATTTATTATATCGAGCATTTTGATTTTTTTAATTTGCTCTGGTGGACTGGCAGGTGCCACATTAATTACCTTTGATTCATTGACACAAGGGGACTCAATGCAATCGTACTCAGAAGCAGGTGTCACATTTTCAACAACGACTGATGCGTTGCTTTATGTTTATCCTCACTTATTAAGAACAGGCATCGCTGGCAATACTGAGAACCCTTTTGTACCGATTAGAGCTGATTTTGATGATTACGCCAGTTCAGTTTCTGTCTTACTTGGAGATCTTTGTTTTGATACTGAGGAGATATACTTAAATGCATATAATGAGTCTGATATTCTTATTGGACAGACAATAGTTACTCTCGATGGTGAAGGGTGGATGATGGTATCTGTAGCTGCCAGCGCTATTGATCATGTGATCTGGAGTTCAATTAATAACGAAGGTCCATACTATGACAATACATTGCTTGCAGATAGTTTCGAGTTTACAGCGGACCCGGTCCCTGAACCAGCAACCATGTTTTTACTTGCTTCTGGTTTAATTGGGCTTGCGGGATTTAGGAGGAGGTTTAAGAAGAGGTAATCCGCAGCAATAAGAATCTTCAGAAAAAGGCAGGGTCCTTGCGTTACGGCCCTGCCTTTTTCTTAAGATTCCAAAGTCAATGATACTGTTGTAACCTATCGTTTTCAGTTCCGCTCAAAAGTAACGACTAGGATAAGAAATCTGATAGTCTGGCATGATGTCCTTAAAGAACGATCGCGTAGAGTGCCTTTAGATAGAGATTTATCTGGCTATTGTTGATTTGACTGATTTTCAAGTATTGTGATGCCAGTCTTAACAGGAATAGTATATTACAAAATCAAGCACTGTGGAAAAACCCTTTGCTGGATCGTGCCGGATTTTTACAACTACCTGAGTTATCCTGAAATAGCCGGAAATTTAAATATATACAGTATCTTTGACCGCAGACAAAGATAAGGGTAAGGCAAAAGGGGTTCAATCCTAAGTTTGCAAAATAGTCAACAAATGATATGGTATACATAAATCCGGTGAAATTTCACCATTATGCAAGCTATGTTTCGTTTCAAGATTCCTAATATCAACCCATATTTATCGAAATTTGACACCATAGTTCTCTCATGAATTTGCATATCAGCTCCTTGTAATTCTTAAGCGTTTTACTCGAATCCTTTGACCTGCGGCATATCCAAATCTTTATTCGAACTTTATTGAAGGAGTTTTTTGATGAGCCTCTTGCCCGCCTTGAAGCTGAGATTAGGTACCAAGATCGTCTCGATTGTCTTGGGTCTGCCGTTTATTTGCGTGATCCTGTTCGGAACCATTTCCTATGTTAATATGATCAATTTAGGCAGTTATGCGTCCGAGAGCATCTATGGCATTGGATCCAATGTTTCAGAATGCAGCAAGAAATCGCTGCAGAACAACACCAGAAAATACCTGACCGATATCAATTCACATCAGGCGGCCTTCAGTGACGGCATGTTTCGGAAGGTTATGAGCGAAACCGAACGGATGGCTGCAGCCGCAGGTGAGCTCTGGAGCAGGCCTTGGGGTGTCTACTCCAAAGGCTCCTATTCCTACAGGGTCAAGCCCCGGAGTATCTACTCGGCTTCCGCTTACAAACTGGCCCCCGGTGTTGACGAGAAGGAAGTGAAAGGGGAACTGGATCTCTCAACAGGGCTTGACCCTCTGTTCATGTCTGTGCTTGCCAGTATAGGGAATCTGGCTTTCGTATATGTCGGGACCCAGAGCGGATTCCTTCGAATTTATCCCTGGAGCGGCGACTTCGAGCCTCCCTATGACCCGAGAAAGCGAGGCTGGTACAAACGGGCGATTGAAACGGGCAGGTTAGGGTGGTCCGAACCCTATATGGATGCCGGAGGAAAAGATCTGATGATCACCTGTTCCAAGCCTTTTTATGATTCGACGGGCCGAATCATCGGCGTCATGGGAGCGGATGTGACGCTGGCATCGATCGTGGAGAAAATTATCAATACCCATGTGGGTGATCTCGGATATGCCCTTTTAATGGATGAAAAGGGAAATGTGATCGCGCGACCTGGGTTGGAATCGGGCGACCACAGATGGGATGAATCTTTTTCTACGGAAAACTTAATGCACAGCACCAACCCGGGTTTCAGGGCCATTGCAGAGGAGATGACGGAAGGCAAAAAGGGGATCGGTATTTGCAGGTTCGGGGATGCCGACAAATATATCGCTTATGCCCCTCTGCCTTCCACGAAATGGAGCGTTGCGGTCATTGTGCCGTTTGAAGAGGTGCTCTCTCCAATTAAGGAGAATAACAAAGCCATCGCCGGAATTACCCAAAATATCAACCGTGAAATAGGCGGCCATATAGAAAAGGGACAATGGATGTTCCTCCTCGTCTTTTTCACCATGGCCATTATTATCGTTTTTTTCGGCGTGAGGTTATCAAGGGCGATCACCAAACCTATCCTGGCCCTCAACCGGGGCTCAAAAATTATCGGCGGCGGCAACCTGGACCACCGTTTGGAGATCAAGACGGGTGACGAGATCGAGGATCTGGCCAATACCCTTAACAAAATGAGTCAGGATCTGAAAGCCTATATGGAGAAGGTGAACCAGGACATCGCGCACAAAGAAAGAATCGAGCAGGCCCGGCTCATCTTCTCGGGCCTCAATGAGGCCATAGACGGAACGTACTCCTTTGACTGGATGGTCCCGCACATGGTCAGGGAAAGGCATCAAAAGGGGGAAATCCTGTTCAGGAAAGGAGACCAGTCCGATAAACTGTATTATATCATTGAGGGGTTGATACATCTGCCGGAGATCAACAAAAACATCTCATCGGGACAGATCCTCGGAGAAATGGGCCTTTTCCGGGCATCCAGGGAGAGAACCCTTTCCGCATTATGCGAAACCGATCTGGAGGTGAACAGCATTACCCATAAAAAGCTGTTTGATTTATATTACCAGGACCCCACAGTCGGGTTTCGCCTCAGTCAGGTGGTCACCCAGCGGCTCATCGAGAATCTCAAGGCCGAAACAAAGGAAAAAGAGCGTATCGAAAGCGAACTGAGGATCGCGCGGGAGATCCAAGGCAATGCCCTGCCCAGCACATTTCCTCCTTTTCCCGACAGAAAAGAGATCGATATCTTTGCATCCATGGTTCCTGCAAAAGAGGTGGGCGGGGACCTGTACGATTTTTTCTTTATTGACGAGGATCACCTCTGCTTCATCATCGGAGATGTTTCAGGGAAGGGCGTTCCCGCCGCACTGTTTATGATGACGACAAAAACCCTCCTGAAAACAGAGACCCTGAGAGGCCTGCCCCTGGAGAAAGTGCTTTATGACGTCAACAATATCATTGCTTCCGAAAATAAGACGGCGATGTTCATCACCCTTTTCTGCGCCGTATTGAATACGAAAACGGGCGAAGTCGAGTACGCCAATGCCGGCCATAACCGCCCGCTGGTGTGCCGACAGGGCAGCGAATTTGAATATTTTTTTCCAAAAGCCAACTTTGTCCTGGGCCCCATGGAGGATATGACATTCACGTCCGAAAAACTGGAGCTCCGCCCCGATGAGACCATCTTTATCTATACGGACGGGGTGACGGAGGCCATGAATGACCGGGAAGAATTCTACTCCGAGGAAAGGCTCCGGAAGACGCTTACCTGCTTGAAAGATCAAAACGTCGAAGGCATGCTGAAAGGTATCAGTAAAGATCTTGAAAAGTTTGTTCAATTCGCCCCCCAGTATGACGACATCACCATGCTGGCCGTGAAGTTCAACGGGTAAAGGACAGTGAAAAGGGGTACGTCCTTCACTAATCAAATAACTCAAGATATAATGCAAGAATAGGGGCTGTGTCTTCAATCTTAACAAATGGCATGACGGATATAGATCAAGGTCAAGAAGGGTCTACTCTTGATTCTTGTTGGGCATTTTGCTGGCATGAATTTGAAGTGATTATATGGGCAGGATAATTTTAAAAGGCTTGATCTTTTAACTAACTAATAATCCTTGTCGTGAAGGGGGTGCAGCATGGAACAAAATGATGAGGTTTATATCAAACTGCAAAAGCACCTGAATAATCAGGCAGTCGGTTTCCCAGCTACTAAGACAGGCGTTGAGATAAGAATATTGAAACACATTTTTACACCTGAAGAGGCTGAAATTGCCTCTTTTTTAAGCTACAGATTTGAGCCGCTTGAAATTATTTATAGAAGAGTCGAACCTCTGGTTGAATCACCCGAAGAACTGGAGGAGATCCTTGATCGCATTCAGAAAAAGGGCGGACTTGAGTTCAAAATAAAAAATGGTGAAAAGCATTATTGCAATGCGCCTTTTGTTGTAGGGATGTACGAATTTCAGCTTGATCGACTAACTCCCGAATTTATAAAGGATTTCAATGATTATACTTCTGATAAGAATTTCGCTATCGAATTTTTGAGTACGGAACTTCCACAGATGCGTACCATACCAGTCGCCAGAAGCATTCGCCCACAATATAATGTAAGCACTTTTGATGAAGTAACGACCCTGCTGCAACAGGCTGAAGAACCCTTTGTCATCATCGATTGCATTTGCCGTAAAAAGAAATCAATAGAGGGCAAGCCTTGCAAGGTAACGGATCGAAAAGAAACCTGTCTCGCTATAGGTGATATGGCTCAGATGGTCCTGAAAAACGATGTCGGCAGGAAAATTACCAGAGATGAAGCTGTGTCGATTATAGAACAGAATCAGAAGGAGGGATTAGTTCTTCAGCCTTCAAATACAAAGATGGCTGAATTCATTTGTTCATGTTGCGGATGCTGCTGCGGTATGTTAACCATGCACAAGGTC
>JAIOSR010000419.1 GCA_021107495.1 Desulfobacterales bacterium
CCTAATTCGATTGGAAATTCTTCCCCACCCTTTCTAAGAGCTTTTAGAGGCAGCGTTTTTCCCATAATCTTTGGGGTTTTTTCCTCCAAAAACCTTTTCACAAATATGAAATGGTCGCCGTATTGTTCGGGAATCAGCATGTTAAGGTTTTTCCCCAACACTTCGGACCTCGAATATTTAAATATTTGCTGGGCCGCATTATTAAAAAGCACTATCTTGTGATTTTCATCAATGCTTAAGATTGCATCGGTCGCCGTATCGAGTATGGTCCTGAATTTTTTTTCAGATGCCTTGAGTTTCATGATCAGGTTTCGATACTCTGTCACGTCCCGGGAGATCTCCACAAAGTATTCAGGTATCTTTCCCTTGGCAGCTAAGGGATACACCATCCGAACAAGTTCTTTCAGCTCCCCTCCCCCGGTCTTAAAATTGTGGGTCACCTCAACCATCTGACCTGTTTCCTTAGCCTTTTCAAGTGGACATAAATGCCTGCCGAAAGCACAGGGGTTGTCCGATCCGTATGTTATTACATGGCATTTTTTTCCCAGCACATCTTTTTTTTTCATACCGTACTGATCGAGGAAAACCCTGTTGACGTCCTGAATAAAAAAATTGGGATCAATGACCATAATCTGTTCCTCGATACCGTCAAACAGGGTCTCGAAGAAGAAACCGCTCACTTTCATCTCTTCAATTTCCCGATCCTTCCGGGCCAGGCTATCCTTCAGCCGGTTGATTTCAGCCGTGAGTTGCTCCTGTGTGTGCATCTCCATGATTACCCTCCCAAATTCGGGCAATAAAAAACATACTCGAGGGAAAGGATGTCAAACATCTCATCCGTTCCCTTCCTGATGGCTGTGTAAAGTTCTTTCATTGTACCTGCGTTTTTTAACAGGGACCTGTATTCAAGTTCATTGTAAAGATGGAAATCTATGGGAAAAAGGACCTGATCAATATGCCCATACCAGTGTATGTTAAGTTCCTCTTTCATTGAAAAGATCGTCTTGTACATGGCCCTTAATATGTCCGTCCTCAAAACAGGATTAACCTGGTTGATCATACAGTCCATTAGCCCTGTGAGATAGTAGATCTCCCGCATCCTCTTATCATCTTCTCTGTTGGCGTATATAGCCCTTATGGTATAGGCCATGCCGCCCTTCAGTGAAAAGTGTGAGGGAAGAATCTTCTCCCGCTGTTGTTCCAGCTGTTCGGACTGGGATCTCAACATCTGAATAAAATGGATGGTCTCCCAATCCGCCTTTCGAAACTCCCATGGCCTTGGACAAATCAAATTATCCAACGGTTTTTTAAATTTGTCCTTCAGATTTATGACTTCGGCCATATATCAGACCTCTTAAAAACTATTTATTTAGTGACTGCAATCCCCATAGTTTTTAGGCCGTTGCTCAAAAATTGGACATTAGGTCGGTCTGGTTTATGAGGTTCAGGGTTCAAAGGTTCAAAGGTTTTAACCCCTGAACGGTGAACCCTGAACCTTGAACCCAAATCTTGAGTTAGCAACGCACCCTTTTGTCCAAAATATCACCCCAAAATCAGCTAAAACTTTCGAGGTCTGTATTTACGGTCTTGGATGACATTTTTCGTGGATTTCCTTTAATCTTTCTCTCGTAACGTGTGTGTAAATCTGGGTCGTGGAGATATCCGCGTGTCCCAACATGACCTGTACGGAACGCAAGTCGGCTCCGCCCTCCAGAAGATGACTGGCAAAAGAATGTCTTATGCTGTGGGGTGTTATCTTCTTTTTGATCAGTGCGTCTCTCCCGTGCTTCTTGATGATTTTCCAGAATCCCTGCCGGGTCATTGGACGCCCCCTGAAATTCAGAAACAGATATGGTGAGTTTGTTCCTTTTGCCGTTTTGTGGCGGCCGTCTGAAAGATGCTCTTTCAGGACCTCCATGGCCTTTTCGCCCATGGGAACGATTCTCTCCTTTGAGCCTTTGCCCAAGGTCCTCACATAACCGGCCTCCAAGTTAACGTTGGAGATTTTGAGACCCACCAATTCGGAAACCCTTAAGCCGGTTGCATAAAGGAGTTCTAACATGGCCCGGTCCCTCAGCCCTCCCGGTTTGGAGGGATCGGGCTGGGACAGGAGCAGTTCCACTTCGGCCTTGCTCAAGACATCCGGCAACCTTCGGGAGAGCCGTGGTGATTCAAGAAGCCTTGCAGGGCTGCTCTTTATAATTCCTTCTGACACTAAAAACCGGAAAAACGTCTTTATGGCCGAGATGTTGCGGACCACGCTCTTAGAAGAAAGCTGCCTTGCCAATACGCCCAAATATTCCGATATCTGGTCCCTGGATATTTCAAGGGGAGAGAGTTTTCGCTCTTCAAGAAAGAGAAAGAACCTGGTCAAATCCCTGCTGTATGCCTGGACAGTGTTATCGGCGAGGCCCCGCTCGATCCTGAGATAATTAATAAATTGATCTACCAGGTTATCCATTAGCAAAAACCGGGTTGCGGGTTTATGAAATTCAAGGACAACTTCATGTAGCAAAATCATATAAGTTGCCGGCCTTGGTCAGTATCCTCGGGCCGGCTGCTTCAATGACCACCATTTCTTCAAGCCGGACCCCTCCCTTTCCAGGGATATAAATACCGGGTTCCACTGTCACGACCATTCCTTTTTCGAGCTTTGTCGGTTTCAATGGAGAAAGCCTGGGTCTTTCGTGGGTCGCGAGTCCGACACCGTGTCCAAGACCGTGCCCGAAGTAATCGCCGAACCCGGCATCGTTGATAATCTGCCTGGCAATGGAGTCAGGGTAATTGCTCATAACCCCGGACCGGACCTCTTTTAATGAATTGGCCTGGGCCTTACGCACAGTCCTGTATATTTTTATGAAATCGGGTGAAGGATCGCCCAAAAAAACCGTTCGGGTCATATCGGAGCAATAGCCGTTTAATCTCAGACCCACATCCAGAATAACCGGGTCTCCTTTCATCAATTTCCTGTCAGTGGGCACGGCGTGAGGCAATGCACTGTTGGGGCCGGATGCCACGATGGATGGAAATGCCAGGCCCTCTCCCCCTGACCGCCGTACAAGGCCCTCAATCTGCCAGGCCACCTGCTTTTCCGTCATTCCCGGTTCAAGTCCGGTGATAACCTCATCCAAGATTCCCGACATCAGGTCCGCAGATGCCTCCAAGGTACTGATCTCCGGTTCATCTTTCACCTCCCTCATTTCCTCCACTACCCCGTTCAAGGGCATAAGGAGAACAGAAGGTGAATCTTCAAGAAGTCTCTCAGACAACTCCCGGTGGAGGCCCCAGGTCAAATAGTCTCCTTCAAAGCCCAGGTTCTCCGTGCCCATGCGCTTCAACAGCCCTGGCAGGCCGTCCATCAGGCCCTTTTTCAGGGTTTGAACCTCAAAGTCCACGGCGTCTCTTTCCGCATCCAGAGTGTATCTCGAGTCTGTTGCTAAAAGAGACTGGCTCTCGTTTATAAAAAGAGAACCGGATGACTCTGTAAATTGGCCGTCTTCGGCCCTGAATCCCGACAGATATCGCCTGTTTTCAGGCTGAATGATCCATGCCGTGTCACAATCCATCCCGGCCAGGTTCTGTCTCAGGGCCTTTATCCTTTTGCGGAATATTGATTTTTCCATGTGTTCGTTCATGCTCTTGCCGCCATAGGCGGGTTATCCTCCTTGAGTCTCAATCTTGTAAAACAACTGAGATATTCTACCAGAGTAATCGGACAATTGCAATTCCGGCAGGACACTTCATAATACCGCTGTTGACAGAACATATGCCAGTTGCTACTAAACATTAATAAAACACTAAGAAAGAAATCAGCGGATACCAAATATGAATGAAGGCAAGATAATTGAATACATTGATCAGGGCAGGTTTATATGCACCCTTTGCCTGCAGGACAAGGGCAACAGGCTGCACCTGCTGACACCCTCAAACCGCCTGGTCAATCTTTCACCAAAAAGGGCCATCCTTATTTCAGGATCTACCATTGACATCCTGAGGCCAAGGGAAGAGCTCACGGAGAAGCTGAATCAGGCTGAAGGGGCAAGAAACAGACTCAAGGGCCGGATTGACGTCAGGGAACTCTGGGAACTCACCAAGGATGAGAACCAGAGCTTTGACCATAAATATCTTGCCCATCTTGTTTTCGGTGAATCCATTGACGATGAACAGATGTCCGCGGTGGTGCGGGCACTGTTCGAAAACCACCTCCATTTTAAGATGAAAGAAGGCCGTTTCCATCCAAACTCCGAAGAAAGGGTCAACCTGATCATAAAACAAAGAGAAGAAGAGGCCCTGAAAGAAGAGTGGCTCGTCCAGGGAAGTGCCTGGCTGAAGGACGTGCAGGCGGGCAGGGCTACTGAAGATCCCCGGTACAGGGAGGATATCGTTAATCTGCTGATTCAATTAACCCTTTTCGGAAAAGAAGTGCCGGACTTCAAATACGGAAAGGACCTGCTTTCACGGGCAGGCATCTCCGATATCCGGGAGACCAGGAATCTGCTCATCCGGCTGGGTGTGTGGGAAGAAGATGAGAACCTGGATCTGCTCAGATTAGGGATTGAAGACGTCTTCACAAAGGATCAGTTGGACGAATCGGCCCGTCTGGCCGAATCTAAAATCGACTTTGAGGGCCGCGAGGACCTTAGACAAATCCCTGCCCTTACCATAGACGGCCCGTTGACCCGCGATTTTGATGATGCCTTGAGCCTTGAAATATCCGAAGATACCCTGGTCCTGGGTATACACATTGCAGATGTGGCATCTTTAATTTTGCAGGACAGCATCCTTGACAGGACGGCCATGGAAAGGGCATCGTCTCTTTATATGCCCCGGCATGAGATATCCATGCTCCCCCCCGATCTCTCACATGATACTTTGAGTCTGAAACAGGGATGCGACCGGCAGGCCATATCCCTGTTGGCCCGTTTTGACAAGACCGGCAAACTGTTGGATTACAGATTAGCTGCCAGTGTGGTTCGGGTTCAGGATCGGCTGACATATGATGAGGTCAATGAAATACTAAGAAATGATGATGGTCCGGGCCCCGTCGCCGGTCATCAGAGGACCCGGGCTGACATCTTGAAACAAATGCATGAGTTGAGCCGGATTCTGCACAATAAAAGAGTGGACCGGGGTGCCCTTATGCTTTCACTCCCCGAAGTGCACTTCAAGTTCGAGGCCGATTCATCTCCTTCCCTGGAAATATTGGATCAAAACACCCCTTCACGAACGATAGTAGCCGAATTCATGATTCTTTATAACTGCCTGATAGCCAGGTTTTGCAGGGACAACGGGATTCCGGTTCTCTTCAGGACCCAGGAAAAACCAGGTGAAAGATTCACCTTGGAGGACTCGGGATATCTCTATTATGTCTTCCGGCAGCGTCGAAAACTTCGCCGCCTTAAACTAAACACCGCCCCTTATCCCCACAGTGTGCTGGGATTAGACGTCTATGTCCAGGGCACTTCTCCCATACGGCGATACCTTGA
>JAIOSR010000522.1 GCA_021107495.1 Desulfobacterales bacterium
AACAGCCCGGCTAATAGAAGACTGTGGGGCGGATGCCGTCACGATCCACCCTCGGTTCGTAAAGCAGGGATTTGAGGGAAATGCCGACTGGACCATTATTGCCGAGGTCAAACGGCACATAAGGATCCCTGTTATCGGCAACGGTGACGTGTTCAAGCCATCCCTGGCCTTAGACATGAAAACCAGTACCGCCTGCGACGGGATCATGATCGGTCGTGGCGCGATTGGCAACCCCTGGATTTTCAGGCAGATCCTGGAGCTGGAAAAGGGCCTTGCACCACGTGAGCCTGAATTATCCGAACGCAGGGCCATGATCATGGATCATTTCAGCAGTTTATCCCTTGTTATTGGGGAAAACAGGGCTGCCAAAATGATGCGCGGTCTGCTCCTGTGGTATACAAAGGGTCTGCCCCACAGCAGTCGCTTTCGCGGGACAATGACAAGTATTAAGGATTTTGAAACCCTTGTCTCGGCTCTGGATCAGTATTTTTCCTTTTTGGAGGAGAGAGGACTTTGAAAGTCAAATTGGCAAGAAGCTCCGGCTTTTGCATGGGTGTGCGCCGTGCCATGGAGATCGTACTGGCAGAGACAAACAAGAGAAGGGAGGGGCCTCTTTTCACCTTTGGCCCGCTCATCCACAACAACCAGGTCCTTGAGCTCCTTTCATCCAAAGGGGTCATGCCCGTGGATGACCTGGAAGGGCTCGAGACAGGTGTGATCGTCATAAGGGCCCACGGTGTTCCCCCTCAAAAACGCAAGGCCATTAAAAACTCGGGCCTTAAGACCATTGATGCTACATGTCCAAAGGTTCTGCGGGTCCAGGCAATTATCCGCGCTCATACTAAGAAGGGATATACGGCCATCATCGTGGGTGACGAGGATCATGCCGAGGTGATCGGCCTGAAGGGCTATTCCGAGGGTCCGGTCCACGTGATCCGGAACAGGAAAGATGTTTTCGAATTACCTCAGATTGACAAATTATTTGTCGTAGCCCAGACCACACAGAACGAAGAGAACTTCGGCCAGGTAGTAAAAGCCCTTAAGGAACGGTTCCCGGACGTACTGGTTTTTGATACCATTTGCGATGCCACCAGTGAGCGCCAGGCGGAGGTGCGCTCCTTTGCGGGACAGGTGGACGCGGTAGTGGTGGTGGGTGGGTACCATAGCGGTAACACCCAAAGGCTTGCACAGGTATCGAAAAAAGCGGGTCTTCCCACATTTCACGTGGAAACGGAAATGGATCTGGACAAGGAAAAGCTTGCCGGAATGGAGAGGATAGGGGTAACCGCGGGCGCATCCACGCCCAACTGGATGATTAAAAATGTGGTCAAAGAAATTGAAGGCATTCGGGGCAGAAGGGAATCCCCGCTTTCCGGCACAATAAAGCAAACGTTAAAGTTCCTGGTATTGAGCAACCTCCTCGTGGCATTTGGTGCCTTTTCTCTTGCGTATGCTGCCGCGATCCTCTCGGAAAGGATCCCCGGTCTCGCATTTCCGTGGCTGACCTTCCTTTATATATATGCCATGCACGTGCTCAACCAATTTCTGGATAAAGGAGCAAGCGCCTACAATGACCCGGAGAGGGCGGCCTTTCTTAGAAAACACAGACTTTTGCTGATCATAATGGCCATTGGTGCCATTATCGCAGGGCTTTCATTGGCCCATAACATCGGTATTATAACTTTTATCGCCCTGAGCGTGGTAAGTCTGTTTGGGATCATATACAGTCTTCCCCTCATCCCCGAGAGGTTTCAGCACAAATACCCATATTCAAAAATCAAAGACATCCCAGGATCACGGAGCCTGTCAGAATCGTTTGCCTGGGTAACCCTTATTACCGTCCTGCCTTTTCTTGAACTCGGTTCTATTGTCTGGCCCGCTGCAATAATTTCGTTTTTGGTAGTATTTTTAATAAGTTATGTAAGGTCAGCCCTCTTTGACATCTTTCAGGCCCAGGGAGATCTGATTGTCGGGACAGAGACACTGCCCATTATTTTAGGAGAAAAAAGGACTTTAGCTCTTCTGAAATTTATACTCCTGATAACAGGCATCCTCTTTGCCGGGGGCCCTTTAATGGGCCTGACAGGATTTTTTTCCTACGTCATGTTGATTCCTTTATTGGGCGTATCCTTTTGCCTAAAGGCCTATGAAAAGAGATGGCTGTATCCCGGGATTAACTTTGAAGCCTTAGTGGAAGCGAACTTCTTGTTAGCAGGTTTACTGGCATTGGCCTGGCAGGTTTTGTGATGACTACTGTAACCGTCATAATTCCCACCTTCAACAGGTCGGAAAAAGTGGCCCGGGCAATCTCTTCCGTGATCGGACAGACTTTTGCCAATTTCGAGATCATTGTCGTTGATGACGGATCTCAGGACAAAACCGAGCATACCGTGGCCCAATTTGGTGAAAGCTTGACCTACATCGCTCACACTTCCAATCTGGGTGTATCCGCTGCAAGAAACACGGGGATAAAAAATTCCACCTCACCATTGATCGCCTTTCTGGATTCCGATGACCACTGGCTGCCGGAAAAATTAGCCGCGCAGGTCGACTTTTTCAATGACCACCCGGATGCCGTTGCATGCCAGACCGAAGAGTCCTGGATCAGAAATGGGCGACTCGTCAACCCTAAGAAAAAACACTTGAAACCCTCGGGGGATATATTCGAGCCTTCCCTTAAACTCTGCCTTGTCAGTCCTTCCGCGGTCATGCTGAAACGGACCCTCCTGGAAGAAGTGGGTCTGTTCGACGAAGGCTTACCGGCCTGTGAAGATTACGACCTTTGGCTGAGGATTGCCTGCCGCTATCCGATTCACCTGATTAACAAGCAGCTTGTCGTCAAGGAAGGAGGGCACCCGGACCAGTTATCCGCCCGGCACAGGGGCATGGACCGGTTCAGGATCAATGCACTTGTAAAACTTGTAAAAAGCGGTAAGCTAAATAAAAGACAGCTTGAGGCGACGCTGAAAGAACTATCTTTGAAATGCCCGGTTTATGGTAACGGCTGTCTGAAGCGGGGAAAAAAGGCCGAAGGGGAATATTTCTTGCGACTTCCGGAAATCGTGAAAAAGGGGAACATATTTGGGCAGACAGCGGCCGGAAATACTCAGAATGCCCGATAAAACCAAAAGGACAAAGACATGAAATGCGACAAATGTAAAGAAACGATCGAAGAGGGAGATGAAAGGGAACTGCACGGGCAAACCCTATGCGAAGATTGTTATATGGATGCCCTTTCACCCGCTCGAACGTGTGATCCGTGGGCAATTCACAGCGCAAAATCCTTGTTAAAGGCGCGAGGGGGTGACTTTGAGATCAACGAGACCCAGTCCAAGATACTCCGAATATTAAAGGAGACCGGTGGGGTAGAGCCGCGGATCTTAAAAGAGAGGCTTCAGCTAAGGCCATCTGATCTTGAAAGGGAGATTGCGGCCCTTCGTCACATGGAAAAAATCAGGGGAAAACTCAAAGACGGGAAAAAGATTGTTATCCTTTGGTGACCGGGACATTAACGCCGTCATCAAAAAATAAGGACTTCTACCTTGCCCTCCAGCGCCTTCTTGAAGCTGACGGCATCCTGCTTATCGCCGACAATGGCACCATAGTGCATGGGGATGGCCAGTTTGGGATTAATCGCCAGAGCGGCCTCGACGGCCTGTTCCGCCGTCATGACATAGGTGCCGGATACCGGCAGAAATGCAATGTCCACTTCAAGCTCCTTCATCTCGGGAATGAAATCGCAATCCCCTGCATGATAAACCCTGACGCCTTCAACTTCCACGACAAATCCCAGCCAGTTATTTGCCTTGGGGTGAAATGCCTTATCAGTATTGTAAGAAGGAACCGCCTGCACCTCGATGTCATCCAATGTAAGGGTCTCCCACGGTTTCAAGACCCTTACATCGCCCGTGAGTTTTTTGGCTGAATCCTTTTCCGTAATGATAACCGTGTCGGAACCTTGAATCCTAGCAACATCTTCTGGCGAACAGTGATCAAAGTGTTCATGGGAAATGCAGATGAGATCGGCCTTTGGCCCGCCCGTAATCTCGTAAGGATCGAAATATATCGTCTTCACTGCATCAATACGAAACCCGTCATGCCCAAGCCATTGGATTTTTTTCGAAAGATCTTCAATTGTCATTTTGCCCTCCTCCAGACAACAGGTACGTTATAAATCATTGAAGTACTGTCAAAATGATAACAATGGAAAAACCAACCGGGCAATGCAAAAGGACTAAACAGGTTCAAGGATAATCTTGTGATCCACAAGAGACAGGGTTTTCACTCTTGCCTTTATTTTCTCTTCTTCCCCGAACATACTGACTAATTTGACCTGCCCTTCCTGGCTCTCCAGGACATCCACGCCCTCAAGTACCAGTTCTTCCCTTCCGTCCTTCAGGATATAGACGTTTGATTCACACATCTTGATAAATCTCCTTTATCATTTCTACAACCTGACCCACAAGATGTGGCAATGGTTCCCCGGAAACACCCGCAATACGGACCTTCTCCTGGGTCAGGGGTATCAGGATCTTTTTTGCCTCGCTGGAACTCACGGCAACGGCCATTCCCGGCGTAACCTCGCCCATCATTGAATTGGCCATTAAAATGGCTAAGGGCCCGACAATCACATCCACCCTCTTGCTTGTTTGTATTATGGCATTCTCACCGGTGCCCCCTTTGTTGGCACCGGCCTTCATCATCCTGGAGGTTGCAATCGAGTTGGTCCCGAGGGCCAGGATCTCCAGATCATTGCCCACGGATACCCTCAACCCCTTGATTATTGTTGCGCCGATGCCGCCTCCCTGTCCATCCATCACCATTAATTTCACTTCGTCGTCCTTTCACGAATTTGGTTGCATACGACCTCAAATACCGATACTTTAACAA
>JAIOSR010000467.1 GCA_021107495.1 Desulfobacterales bacterium
GTTTAAAGAGGCCTATGGCCAATTCCTTGACCTTGGTAATGTCCACACGAATAAAATACCGCATCAGCACGCCACTCAGGCCCAGACTCAAGATCAAAAACAGAGGGAAGTAGTCTGCGGGAAGTGAAATGTACCGCATTTGCGAGATATAGAGTCTTCTGACAAAGAGATAGGTCAGGGCCGCTAAAAACAGCCCGTCCGTGAGATAGATACTGGGGGTGCCCAGACCGTTTATGAACGGCATCGCGCCCATTTGCATAAACCCGTCAAGGTTTTCAAGCAGGTGCACAAAGCCCGGTATGGGCTCCATAAAGAACCTGAAATGTCTCAGGAAGATAACCAGGAAGCAATAGTGAAACGCAAGGGCCGCCAACCATAGCCATTTTTCCCACTCATAGGATATCTTCGGTGCTCCGTCCACGTTCCGGTACTCCAACCTGGTATTTCTGAAAAGTGACCTGAACGTGAGCACCTCAAAAAGCATCCTCACGATTACACCACCCATACCCTTGGGGTTGTCAATAGAATTTCTTTTGATCCATGGGAAAGACCACTCCTGGCCCGCCGTAGTAGGGATTCTGAACGGCACAGGCGAACGGGACCAGTCTATAACGCGAACCACAATCCCTATAAAAAAGGTAAGCATAGCCGCATAGGGAATAATAATTCCGAAAAAGACGCGCAAATCCAGCGCCCCCACGCCTATCCATGGAATTAAAATAACAACACCAACTGCAACTGCGGAAAAGAGAATGCTAATTATGAAATTCATAAACCACTACCTCTCTTCAAATGACACTGTTTTATTTTTCAGAGAGATCCGGCTCCAGCTCCGGGATCTCAATTGTCAGGTTTGCCATTTCCAACAATTTGCCCAAATGATTTTTGACCTCGTTGACACGGATTTCATAGATTTTCTGGCGACACTGGGAATAGATATCAAAGGCCAGAAGGGCTATTTCATCTATCCTGTTTTCAAGAATTTGCAATTCATCGGCAAGACCGTTTAATGGGGCCTCCCCCTGTAAAGCCTCTCTTATTACATTTTTCAATTGCAGGACAAAAGAAACGGCCTGTGAAGGTTTGAAATCCTGGACAGCCCTGACCCGGATAATGTTGTCAAGACAGGAAGCGATCTTGTCGCTGTCTCCCTCTTTTATAATTTCATCATAAAGGACACCTATCTCCGTGTCGATAACATGTCCCACGGGATTTGCGAACTGGTCTTTTTCTTTTCTGAAGAACCTCTGGGTGCCGGAGGGATATAATCCAACAACTACTTCATGCCATTTCTTAATTATCCTGGATCTTTTCTTTGTTAGAAAATTTTCTAAGTTCATATTAAAGCTTTCTTGAAGCGTTAAAAGACAGAAAGAGACTGCAAATGAATAGCCAAAACCGATCCATTCCTTGTGCAATTTGGAACAAACTGTTGAATTGAGGTCTATAGACAAATTGCAATGAGGTGTCAAGAAAAAAAATCAGTTCCTAAAACCCCTTTGTTTAAGAATGGCAGAGGATTATCGCCCCTTTATCTTTTTATAAACTTACACGTACTTATAAACGCATGAAAAAGAAAAATCACCATTTTTTTAATGCGATATACATATTTGATTTAACGACTAAAAGCGGTCATCGGAGACCTTCCTGTGCCCTGCATCCCGGAACGTATTCTCCATCCAACCCACCCTGACATTCTGCCTGTGATCAAATTTTGGGCAAAAGGGCTTGATGTCTAAGACGGGAGTACCATCGAGCATGTCTAACTCCGACAGGTACAAAACCCTGCCCTCTCTTTTCCTAAGCCGGACAACCGAAAACCCTATAGGGTTTGGGCGTCTTGGCGCACGTATGGTAAATACCCCGTGTAATTTATCGTCCATATAAGGGCTGCAGACCAGTTCATATCCTTGAGAACGGTGAAAAACATAGATCATTATGAGGTGTGAGAATCCCTCAATATCCTGTAACCCGGCTTCAAACGCCTCGAACATAGTGGCCTTACCTTCTGATTCCGGGTCAAATATTCCCTGAATAGGGACACCGCTTTTGGATTTGTATGGGGTGTTTAATATCCCTATGGGTTTAAATCTGAATTCCATGTTACCCATATCTTCAATTTTCATTTTATGCCTCCCGTTTCATTTTCATACCCGACCATGCCCTTGATGTAAAGAGTCAGGTAAAGGCTGCCGCATCGTTGTTTCATTGAACCGTCTCGCCTTTACCTTCTAAAATGGTTTGCAGAAGTAAAAATAATTGACAGTTCTCGCTCCTTCTCCTTGACAATAAAACTGTCAGATATTAGGCTTCACCGAAAAATTCAAAACCTATCTAAAATTGGAGGGCTGTAAATGGCCATTGATACCGCAATCTACGTCCGAACACCAGACAGGACTTCCGCTTACCTTGACTGGCTTCAGATGCTTACCGGTGCGGGTTTAGTCCTGTTTATGTGGAGTCACATGATCCTGGTGGCCAGCGTCAACCTTGGCGCCGGGGCCATGAACACCCTGGCCTATTTTTTCGAGGCCACCTACATGGCCCAGGTGGGCGGGCCGATGATCGGGGCAACTTTTCTCTTTCATTTTCTCTTAGCCGCGCGCAAAGTCCCATTTCGAATGGAAGAGCAGTCCACCATCTGGAAACACACCAGGATGCTGCACCATACAGATACCTGGCTCTGGTTGATCCAGGTTATTACCGCCATGGTCATCCTGATCATGGGATCCATCCACATGTGGACCATTCTTACCGATCTTCCAATCACCGCAGCCAAGAGCGCCGCACGGATTCAGGGCGGGTTCTGGCTCTTTTTTTACCTCATACTCCTTCCCATGGTGGAGCTTCATGTGGGAATCGGGTTTTATCGTATCGCCGTAAAATGGGGTTTTATTCGACGAAAGGAACGAAAAGGCTTTAAAAAGTTTGAAAACGTCCTGACCGCCA
>JAIOSR010000047.1 GCA_021107495.1 Desulfobacterales bacterium
AGCCATGTTTTCCGCGTATGAGATACTCGATATTGCAGTAAAGCTTGAAAAAAACGGGGAAAATGTCTACCGCGAGGCAATGGATCAGACGGGGGATCTGTCGCTTAAAGAACTCCTGAAATGGATGGCGGATGAGGAAATAAAGCATGCCGAGTGGTTTTCAGAGCTAAAGAGCCAGGTGGAATTGAATGAAGACCATCACCTGATCAGGGAGATGAGTGGGGACCTCGTCAATGAATTTGTGGGAGAGCAGTCCTTTTCGCTCAAAGACGTGGATTTTTCCGCAATAAAGGACTCCAGGGAGCTGATTGAAGTTTTTATTGAGTTTGAAAGGGATACGATCCTCTTCTACGAGATGCTTGAGTCCCTCATCCTTGACAAAGAAACAGGTGAAAAGCTGAACCGTATAATGGACGAGGAAAAGACCCATATCTCAAAGCTTCAGGAGCTTCTGCCTGATCCCCGGAGGGGAACAAAAGAATGAATGAACACGAAAAAATAAACTACATCGAGTTTCCTGCTAAGAATATTGAAGCCACCAAAGACTTTTTTACAACAGTATTCGGTTGGTCCTTTGTCGACTACGGTTCTGAATATTCAGCTTTTTCAAATGAAGGTATCGACGGTGGCTTTTTTAAATCCGATTTATCTGTCTCTACTGAAAACGGTAGTGCCCTTATTGTTTTCTATAGCAAGGAGTTGCAAAAGACCCAATCAAAAATAGAAAATGCCGGGGGCAAAATCATAAAACCCATATTTTCATTTCCTGGTGGTCGCCGTTTTCACTTTGCTGATCCCAATGGCAATGAGTATGCGGTGTGGTCAGACGTAAAGGCATAACACTTTGAGAGGGACGTTTGTTACGCTACCGCCTCACACGCTTCCCTCAACCTGTGCATTAGGCGGAGATATTCATGACATGAAAAAAAAGGGTCAGATAGAAGGAATGGGCTTTACATCCTGGCTGCCGTCTTATTGGCCAGCCCGTTTTATCTGAATGATTTTGCAAGCATATATGTCAAAAGCTGGCGATGGTGGTTGTTTATAGACTATGCCGGGGTAAAGCTTTTTCCTTTCCTGGTGGCGTTTTGGTTGATCTACAGCAAGAAAATGCGCGCCTCGGAGTTCGGCCTGAAAACTCAATCAACGCTGTCGGCCCTGGTGGTATTTCTGATTGTGGCACTTGTTGGTACAGTAATTGATCAAAATGGGTATCAGTTAACGGCTAAACTCCCCGGATACCAGCCGCTTGGCGGCATGCCGGCAATTACGAGCCCTGTCTGGAATTGGGTAGACCTTACGCTTGGACTATTAATGGTGGGGATATCTGAAGAACTCGTTTTCCGCGGTTTCATGCACACATTCATCAGCAGGTACACAAAAAATTCGTGTGCTATAGTCCTGATTTCTTCCGTTGCATTCGGTCTCATCCACTGGAGCCTCGGCCTGCACGCCGTACTTATCACTTCAATTGTCGGCGCAATTTTGATGATTGCATTTGTGAGAACGCGGTCCCTGCCGGCAATCATGTTGGCTCATTTTACAATCAATTTCATAGATTTTGCCGGCCTTATTCCCAAGGCAATATTCAAATTTATTTAGCGGAAAAAAATTGAAACAAATCACACTCCGGAGCAGCCATGTTCGGAACAATCCTTACCTCAATCTTCACATTGATGCATATCTATGTATCATGGCGGACCTACTCCATACCGTTTGTCAAACAGCACATGCCGATAAAGATTTTTATTCCACTGAGTCTGTTTTTATGGGCCGTCTTTATTCTCGGCCGCGTCTACGGGCACAGGGAAACGGGAACCCTGGCCTGGATCCTGGAGCTTTTGGGCATGAACTGGATGGCTGTTCTCTTCCTGACCTTCCTCCCTCTCCTTCTGGTAGACCTTGTCACCCTGTTCGGCTTTATGATGCCCAGACTTGCTGCTTCACTAAGAGGCTGGGCGCTAATAGCAGGACTGACGCTTTCGGCAATAGCCTTGTTCCAGGGACTCAGGCCCCCGGTTGTTCAGAACTATGAAGTCCGCATTCCCGATCTTCCGGTTGATATGGACGGCACTGTAATCGTTGCCCTGTCGGACCTGCACCTTGGAACCCTTCTGGGTGAAAGGTGGCTCGAGGCCAGGATGACCCAGGTTAAGGCACAAAAGCCCGACCTGCTGGTTATGCTGGGAGACATATTTGAGGGACACGGCCCGCCCAAAAATAAGCTTATTTCCACTTTTCGCCGCCTCAACCCGCCCCTGGGGGTTTGGGCCGTTACCGGGAACCATGAATTCCACGGCCACAGCCATACGAGCATACGCGCCATGGAAGAATCCGGCTTTCAGGTGCTTCGAAACCGATGGGTCGAAGTCCGGCCCGGCCTCGTCCTGGCAGGAGTGGACGATCTCACATCAAGACGCCGCAGAGGACTGAAAGGCGATTTCATATCCCAGGCACTTAAGGATCGCCCCGTCAATGCCACCATCCTCCTTTCACATACCCCATGGGAGGCCGAAAAGGCTGCCGGGGCCGGGGTAAGCCTGATGCTCAGCGGTCACACCCACGGCGGGCAAATCTGGCCTTTCGACTATCTGGTTCGCCTGGCCTACCCTCTTCTGGAGGGACGGTACGAGGTGGGCGGTATGCCGGTAATTGTCACACGCGGTGCCGGCACATGGGGACCGCGCATGAGGCTCTGGAGTCCGGGTGAGATCCTAAGGGTGACACTTCGCAGTAAGGGAAAAGATTCAAAATAGATAGGCTTGGCCCGCCCCCAGTTCCACAGGGTTATTCCCCAATGGGTGGCAGCTTTGGTCCGGAATCTACAATAAATTGAAAGAAGTGCTTGACAGGAGCGCTCAAAACGCCTTTTTTAGTGGTTCTTCTCCCAATTAGTTGGGAGAAAGTGGCCAAGGATTCCAGGGTTCAAGGCCCGCCCCGTCGCGACTCTGTGATTACTTAAGTTATAGGCCAAGCTTCACTATGCTGACAGTTTATTGACAATCCAGTAAGGTTAATCGGTCTGGGCCAGGGATTCAAGTGTTTGTTTTTTAATCGTTTTATCAGTAAGCAAAAGATATTTAAACACAAAAACTAGCTATCCTTTTTTGCCTTAAGAACAGCACTCTTAGATAAAAAAAGCTCAAAAGCTGACATTATTTATTTTAACGGCCTTATATTTCATCTATAGGCAAGATATAAAGCCTTGACATTATATGATTTTGGGCTACGTTCATCTTATCGTAATTATTAAGTCTTTCACTCGAACCCTTGACCCCTGGGCTCCTTGAATCCTGATCATCAATCAACTAATTTGGAAATGATCCTCTTTAGTTTATATCAACATTAGGAGAGGAACGGTATGGACAGAGACGACATATTTGCTAAGGACAACCCCCGACACACCAACACGCATGTCTAAAAATGTACGAATTATAGGAGAAACGATAATGTCAAAAAAACTCAATGTAACATTTGCAGGATTGGAACTGAGGAGCCCGATCATTGTATCCGCGGGTCCCTGTACACGGTCGGTGAAACAAATTCAAAAATTGGCGGAGGCAGGCGTTGGATCCGTTGTAACGAAGAGCACGTTCCTCCAAGAGGAATATGAAGAGGTCATCAAGCCCTATGCCCCCGGCCGTTTTCCGGATTGTCGTCCAAAGTATGTGAAGGCGGGAGAAGATACTTATGTGTATGTTGCCGGTTTTGCCGAAGTGCCCGCCGAGGTTTGGGTGGATAGTCTGAAGGAATTAACGGATAAGGTGGACATTCCCATTATCGCCAGTCAGATTGCAACAACGAAGAACGGTCATGTGAAAATGGCTCAATTGTTTGAAAGTGCCGGAGCCTC
>JAIOSR010000103.1 GCA_021107495.1 Desulfobacterales bacterium
TATTGATGGCCAAGGCTAACGGTTTTGTAGATGGCATCAAGAGCATAACCTATGACAACCGATGCAATGAACATGAAAAAAGTCAGCAGCAGAACATAGATCCATCCGAAATAGGAGATCATAATCGGAAGGAGGAACGGCTTAACCGCCCGGTTACCCAGAAAAACGGCAATTGCGGTGTTTCCCGCCCCCCTCTCTTTGACCTCTTTAAGGAGTGGAAACCATGCGTAAATGGGCCCCATGGAGATGATTCCGGCCGCCGCAGAAAGGATGATACCCCTGAAACCAGCCTTTTCGCCCAGTAGTCGGGTCACCTGTGAGGACCTGAGAAAGAGGTTTACAAGGACCATCAAAACAAAGACCAGGGAAAGGGGTAGAAGGATGTATCCGAAGATCTTAGCACTTGTACCTAAAGCCAAAAAAGTTTTTTCCGGGTCAATCCAAAAAAAGATTCCATACAGAAGGCCCACTGCGAGAGCAAACATGTAAGGGCCGGAAAACGTACACTTATTCGATCCTTTCTTTTTCAAGGACAACCCCCAAAGAAAGTTCGACATGCAGCGACAGTGACCCCGGCGATGCATAGGCTGGCAATAAAAGAGAGACCATTCCTTATTAATGCGAAGCGCATTCCCAAGGCATCAATCTCAGCAGGCAGCTGGATCAGACCAACCGTAACCCAGGCAACCAAAAAGGACGTAACGGCATAAAGGCTTGCCCCTTGGGCGAGGAGTTCTCCGCCGATTATATAGCTCGTGATAGGGTTCCCGGCTAAAAGGCTTCCGGCAAAAGCCCCCCGGAATGTATCCCACAGTCCCTGTCCTGAAAAGAACGATGCGATCGTGTCTCTGCCCGCAAAGGCCTGAAAGAGTCCCAGTAGCAGGACTACGGACATCATGACGGGAAGCGCTTTGGCAAACTGGCCGGCTGAACTTTTGATCGTATGGATCAGCCTGTCAGGGAAGGTCCCTGCAGGCCGGGCCGGTTCATTTCGGAGACCGGTGTTTTCCTGAACCAGATTTTGATTAAACCGTTCGAGGGCCTTTGACGCGGACCCGCCTGTAACCCGAACCACACGGATTCCGTTTGCGGTGAGGTGTTTTTCTGCTGTGGGGCTCAGATACCCTGTGAGCAAGACATCCGGCATTTTGCTGATGACCGTGATAACCGCCTGGATTCCTGAATGGCTCAAGCTTTCAGCACCCGGATTCACAACGGTGTCGACTTCCCCTGTCTCTAAATCAACTATAAGGAGATACTTGGAGGTCCCGAAACGCTCTCCCACTTTCGTATCAAGGGATGGACCGTCTGCTGAAATTGCAATACGCATAATGTTATTTACGTCATTGAAACCCTTTTGAGTTTAAAATAACAAAGTCACGGATCAACCAAACGAAAGCCCGTTTAGAAAGGACTCAGTGATCAGTGTTCACCTATTTTTTTACCAATTTTCCATATCCAACCTACACGAGAAATATATTCCCCGTATTCAGGAAACGCTCTCACTATTTTTATTTCTTCCCGTGTTGCGCGGTAAACCTGAAATATACAAAATACAACAAAAACAAAACAGTTCCACATGCCCCAGTTCTGGAAAAGAGTGCCAAGGGCAGTAATCATTGATCCCGCATACATCGGATGCCTTGTCATTCGATAGATGCCCTTCATAACAGGTTTTCGAGCCTCGGTCATTATAGAAAAGGATTTTCTTAATGAAATTATTCCCGCTATAACGACCAACGTGCCGCCTATGACCAATGATGTTGATACGGATCTGAGGCATGCGATATCATAAGTTGAGGGCCTGAAAGGGTAGTCTACAATCAAAACAAACGGCAGAGCGGCACAGATGAACGGAAAAACTATTTCCACAAAACCTTGGGCGTTTTGCCTTGCTTCATATCGAGTCAGGTAGGAGGTTACAAATATGCAATACTGAAGTGTTATAAGCCACCATGTCAGAGCATAGAGAGTTAATGAAAAATGCTGATCAAGGTTAAAGTAGATTCTTTGGCCGATCCAGAATGTGAAGAATATCGCTCCGCACCAGGAGCCGAAGCGGGCATTGAATATTACTCTCCGAAGGCGCGTTAAGCTTAAGGCGGTTTTTTGATTATTGCTCATTTTAATGTTAATGCAGAATCCGGGTACACCGGTGAAATGCGATGCCTTGGGGATATTATCGGATATGTTGATTTTGCCCCAAAGGCCCTCCGATGAATCAAAAGCCCCCGATTTAGCCCCCTGAATCAAAAAAGTCTCACCATCGGGGTGAGGATGCAGTATTTCCCATTTTAAATGGCCTAATCCTTACAATTACTTCAAAATAGAGATAAATTTTGTGTCCCCAACGAGAATGGGTATAAAATGGGGATACTGTATTGCGAAAGGAAAAGAAGGCTAACAGGTTGTATTTATTAATTTTGTGGAGCCACCGTGCGGAATCGAACCGCAGACATCCTCATTACGAGTGAGGTGCTCTACCATCTGAGCTACGGTGGCCTAATTTATCCCTTTTGACCTGAGGCCCAAATATAAATACTTTTTTCCCCACTGTCCATTGTTTTTTGTGTCCTATGGGCATAGAAATGGATATCTTATCAGGCTGGCGGCATTTTCTTAGGTGGTTTTACTGGTGGAGTTTGAAAGAGAGCGTTTTTGGTTCATCCGGCAAATGGGTAGCAAGAAACCGTTTAAGAATGAAATTGTCAGATGATAGGGTTAATGTTGATGCGGGGTCAGCCCTTGAACTGGGACAAAATTGTCCAGATTCAAGGGCTTACCCCTATACCTTCATGACCCCCTGATGGTTCATCAGTCGTATTTGGCGGAAAACTGCCGCACGGTAAATTTGGCCTTGACCTTCTTCCAAAGGCCTGCACCATTGCAGAATAACATGGATTCAATACTGATGGGGTAATCACTTTCACGCGTTGACAAATGGCCGAAGCTTTTTGATATTGTGGTTACATTCTCATACAGCATCGCGCCATTTTTATTTCTGATCCGAAAGACGACCTTGGAGTTTTGCATGTTGCTTGTTTTCATTTCCAGGATCGGATACGGGGTTGATCTGATCCCCGAGGTCTTTAAGGTTTTTATGGTGTTCCATTTGCAGGGAACCCAGTTTTTGTATTCCTGCTGGTGTTCGTGAACGATTTCATCACGGCAGTAACCGTACTGGGTAATAAGGGCGATCAAAAACGCGGATATCAAAATAGTCAAGCCTTTCATGGTATCTCCTTTCATTCAAGGGTTGTCTTTCAATAAATGGGTTATCCATACCTTAATCCCTTGGCATTACATTAACATCTCCAGAGATTCCAAATTCTGTGTTGATGCGGGGTCAGCCCTTGAACTAGGACAAAATTGTCCAGATTGAAAGGCTGACCCCTATACCTTCTATACCTTCATTCCCGAAAATTTTCTCTCCTCGCCTTCCACGATTCATCACGTGGTACCATGCCTCTGGATATTGTATTCTTAACGGCCTGGACATAGAATAAGCTGATCAGAAAATAAATAAAGAGTCAAAGGCAGACCTGACCCCTTTATTTGTTTTAATTAGCTTTGAGTGGATAATCTTGCTTGAAACTTAGTATATTCACATCTTTTGCTGTAGTAATGATTGCCATTTGTTTAGACGGGATAGATACTCTTAATATGATTTCATAAAGGCCTGATGTTGATTTGTTACTATCAGTTTCCCTTATAACTTCGATAGACGTTCCTGATTCTTTGTCAATTTTAATCTCTGAAATTGATCTGATTGAGGTAGCCTCTAAATATGTTTTCAATTCTTTTCCTAATGGATTATTAATCTCAAATTTATTTTTAGTCACTACTTTAATGCCTTCATTATTAGAATCTTTTTTATTAATATCTGCATTAATTCCACTGTGAAATGGTTTGCTCCCACCGATCGCAAGCCCACCAACTTTACTTTGTCTAGACATTTTCACTCCTAACAGTTTTGAACCAATCTCTAATTTGCTGGGATAAATTGCCAAAATATAAAAAATTGTGATCACTACAATAGGGGTAATTATCTCTGTGGTTTTTCGATGTTTGACAAATCTATTTGAAATGATATTAAGGCAAATTATTATTATAAATATTATTAATAATGATATACCTATTATGAGAATAAATTTATCAGACATTTCAATAAGCCTTTTGATGGCAGTCTCTTAACATCCTCTATGAATATAATTTTACGATTTGTCAGAAATGACCTTATTGTATGAAATAATGATTCATCCTGATTTTTGAAGTTCTAGATATTGGCTTCTTTGTAATACAACAGGCAAAATAGATTTTCACACAGTTTCATCATTTGTTAGTAAATATTCAATAGTATTTTAGGTGCCTATTTTTTAATATCTGAGTAGGTCATTTCAATAATTCCTGTATCATCCTCGCAAATAATCCTTTTAATAAGATTGTGTTTATCATTCTCAAAATATTGGGTTGCAAATTTACTGCATTTTCCTGCTAAGGTATTAGGGATATCATCCCTTCTTGAATAGTTTCTAGATTGTTGAGCAAAAACCTTTGTTTCTAGGATATCATGATTCCTATCCTCATTACTTGTTATAGTAAAATAAAAAATATATGGAATGCTTGTAGATAATAAAATTGATATGATAAAGTTGATTGATTTCTTCGAAATAACTCTGAAATTATTTCTGTTTTGATATATTAATATACCAGTAATCCCCAAATACAGGATTGGGACAAAATTAATACCTATACCTGATACAAATGGATTATACTCAACTATATAACTCATATTATATATATAATCGTTTCCTATAAACCTTTCGAGTTGGCTACTCCATACAAATAAAAATTGAAACATTGGTGATACATTAATATAATTTAGAGGGTTTTTAGCTGCATGGAACGCCTGCTCATTATAAGAAATAAATATCGGTATGATATACAATGCACTCCATATTGATAATATCCATATCGCCAACTGTCTTCTTAGCAGTAAATATGATCCTGCCAGAAAACCTATTATTGGCATAAGAACATTAAAAAGTAGGTTTATAGTTGTTTCCGTATTTTGAAAAAATATTCCTAAGTTTTCAGCTCTAAATATATTATAAAATATAAAAAACTCATTTATTGATGTGATAGACTGGATGTATAAAGAAAAAATGATTAATAACTTGGTTTTCTTTATTCTATGATCCGTTTCATGCAAAGTATCAATATTACCTATTTTAAGCTTGGCTTCAGAAACATTGTTCTTATATTTATTATTAATTCGATTCCATATTTTTGAAAATAAACTCATAAAATGCCTCATGGGTTCATATATTTAATGAGATTTAACACTAGTAAAAAGAGGTCAAGTAGGCCATTGACTCACAATAGTACTTTCAGTTAAATTATCTATCCTTTCTTTAAGCCCTCTATCATCTTTCAGGACGGTATAGGTTTCAGGCCTACACATTTCACATAGTTCAACATTCATAGCAAATTTTGGAACAAAGCGACACCCGGCCTATACTTCTGTAATGCTATTTGTTCTGAATAGTAGGCCTGACACCTATGTGTTTTCGCCAGATACACTTAGAGGATCAGCAAGAGTCAACGGCAGACCTGACCCCTTTATTAACGGTCAAACGTAGATTTGACCGTATGCCGTTATCGGCGATTGATCTGGCGGGTTTAAGTCCCGCCGAAGGAGTTATCCGTATGCCTTTGTAGCACTGGGGAGCGGCGTCTGAGCAATCAGGGGTCGTAAGTTTCCCATGGGC
>JAIOSR010000291.1 GCA_021107495.1 Desulfobacterales bacterium
GCCCGGCACCCCATGGCCCTTCGAATTCATCCTCGATTTAGAGAGAAAAAGCCCCTGGTGGCAGGGGCTGGCAGGCCGAAGCTGCCTTTACTTTTTACTGAGGCGTAACTTAGCCGAATCCACGACCAGCCAATTCAAGATAGTTGACGACAAGTTCCAGTGGGAGCGGTGCAAGGAGAGTGTTTTTAGAAACCAGCAGGCCATTATCGAATCTGCCAGGGATTCGGGCGCTGAAGTGGCCCTTTTAGGCTGGGCCCCTGCCTATGAACTGGAAATGGATATGGAAAATCAGCGGCGGATCACGGCCCTGCAGGCAAATTGGGAGTTTTTTATAGATAGTTGGGGCTCCAGCCAGTTTGAATACTTCCATGATCTGGCCCACAAATTTTCAGACGAGATGGGGGCTCCTTATATAAATGTGGCACCCGTCATCTGGAACCACCCCCGGCGATTTGAACTCTATTACGATCTGGTGCACTTAAACGGGAAGGGATACAAGGTGCTGGCCGGGGCGTTGTTCGAGGAAATTTATAAATTAGGGTGGTGGGAGTGAAACTGCCCGTTACGTATTTTGTTGTCAAATACAGGCATTTTTCGGTATAAATAGTGTACATTTAGAAATGGTTTTTTTCAGCCCGCTTTGAGCGGGAAGAAACTGGAAAATAACCGGAGGAAAATACACTTTATTCCATTTCACGGAGGTTGCTATGTTATCAAGACATCGTGTAATTTTTATACTCCTTTCTGTTGCCTCTCTTCTTTTCATCACTGCTTCACAGGGGGTATCCGGGCAAGAAAAAGATGCTAAGACCTCTGCCAATAGCATGGTTGAGTCATCTGTGGGCATGAAGTTTGTTTATATCTCCCCTGGGACGTTCATGATGGGGAGCCCGGAAAATGAAGAGGGCCGGGACCAGGACGAAGAGGCCTTGCACCGGGTAACTCTGACCAGTGGTTTCTATATGCAGACAACGGAGGTAACCGTGGGTCAGTGGCGTGCCTTTGTTCAGGATACCGGTTACAAGACCGATGCGGAAAACAAAGGTAAAGCATATATATGGGTCGATGGGGCGCAGCAGGAAAAGAAAGGCTATTACTGGGAAAAACCCGGATTTCAACAATCGGACGACCACCCGGTCACCTGTGTATCCTGGAAGGACATCAGTGCATTCATAGGGTGGTTGGATGCCAAAGAGGGAAAGACCTACAGGTTGCCCACAGAGGCGGAGTGGGAGTATACGTGTCGGGCGGGCACAACGACACGATATAGCTGGGGTGATAAGGCCGATTGTTCAAAGGCCAATTATGGAAACGGATGGAGCGATGAATGCAAGGGGAAGAATCCGGAAGGGACCACGAAAGCGGGTAGCTTTCCGCCGAATTCCTGGGGTCTGTATGACATGAGTGGAAACGTATGGGAGTCATGCGGGGACTGGTACGGAGATTATCCCACAGGGCATGTTACGGATCCCAAAGGCCCGTCAAAAGGTATAAAAAAGGTGGTTCGAGGTGGAAGCTGGCTCATCCATTCCCGGTACTGCAGACCTGCGGCCCGTGCATGGAACGGCCCGAATAACCCATATGCCAACCTCGGCTTTCGACTTGTACTTGTGCCTTAAACGTACTCGAAGACCCGAGGATTGGTCCCTATCCGAATAAATGCGGACAGGACCGTCCAGCACAGAAAAACAGATCCCGTTCGGGAAAGCTGTCCATCCCACCATACACGTGCTTGTTGGTGAGGTGGATGAAGCGAGTCTTCCACATACGGAAGGATATTAGCATCGACGAGTATCAGCGGAAACCCTAACGTTACAAAAGTCGAAGATGCCGCTCGTGAGATCCCGCATTTTCGGGGAGATCTAAGGCGTCGAGGGTGTAGCCGTAGTACTTTACCTCGAACCCCTGAATCCTTGACCCCTTGCACCCTCTGGGATAATACCTGCTCAATTGGAGATAAGCAATTTATTTTGCCTTAATTAACTACAATTAATCGGGAGATGATCCTAAACGTTTGATTTGGAGCAAATATCTCTATGAATTCAATACCTGGAAACCAAGACTATCTCAGGAATTTTTCTTAAACTTTTTCATTTCATTTTTGTGATAGAGATCAAAAAAGATCACACTATTGTCCGGTATGATCTTACAATCCTCGCACTCCTTATCCAGACGACGATTCTCCTTTTGACATAATTTGCACCAATAATAAATGATCCGGTAATCCCGCCTGCCAACATATTTTTTAAACCGGCCCTGATAAATCCCATGCATCTTGCCATCGGCATCGTCCGGTTCAGCGAGGAGGCGTTCGACAACCTGCCGGATGCGTTTGTAACCGTGAGGATCGGACTGCTTCACTTGCTGCAATTTCCGGGAAAAGAGTTCCGTGGGTCGATACAGATTATTGTCGTTCATTGCTTCTCACGCCGGTGCCTTAAAAAATTGTATAGATTTTGGGATCGTATCTCTCTCTCCGCCGTCCTGGACCATAAAAAGAAACTCTTTTTTATGACATCTATGGGTGATGTGCCATATTTGTCCGGGTATATAGTGCCGTTGTGCTCTCGCCATTGGTTCTATTTTCTATATTGCCATTTTTTACACCAAAAAAAGCAATATAGCCCCAAATCCAGGGCCTATTTTAAAAGCAAATACTCTGATATCAATTAGTTAGCTTGGTCCGACCCCATTCCAGCCCCATTCCACAGCATTCCAATTCCACTGATTCACAGTGGGGCGTGCGGCAGTTTGCACGTCCCTACCAGCAGATGGTTCGGTGAACCCTGTCAATTACCACTTAAGATTTGAACTTTACTTCGTTTGGCTGCTGCTAATAAGTTTTTATCAAGTGTGGCTATGGGCAATCCTTTTCTCATTGCGAGATCCAGATA
>JAIOSR010000008.1 GCA_021107495.1 Desulfobacterales bacterium
GGCATGGGGAACTCTTTTCAAAGAGGCGCATTTTTATCTCTACAATGCATCTGCCACGCCCCAAATACCTTAACCAGTCGGCTTCCGACAGGCGGGACAGCCAAACATAATAGGAGCTATTATCGAAGGGGCTTCCGGTACCGAATTGTAAAGAGGACCGCCGTGATTCGAGCTACAGCAAGGTTATGCGGCTCTTTGAAAAGAGTTCCATATGCCTCGACATCCTTACCCGCCTTTTAGGTCCCTCCTGGCGGGATCCTGCATTGTTTTTGAAAGGCATTAGAATTATGGACAAACGCCTTAATTCAGCAGTATTGAAGGTTAGGGTGAGGAAGTGTCGAGGATAAAATCCGTAATATAGGGATTTTCCTCCATTTCACGGGCGATGGTAGACGCCGGGGTTTCTCCGTAGTCGTGACCGGGCAGGACCACGGTATCTTTTGGCAAAGGCAAAAGCTCCTCTTCCAGGGATTTCAGGAGCGTGTCTAAAGACGCACCATCAAGATCCGTCCTTCCCACATCTCCCACGAACAGGGTATCTCCTGTAAAAAGGTTGCCGCGGACTAAAAAACAGACTGAACCAGGGGTATGGCCCGGCGTGTGGATTACCTCTATCTCCAGATCCCCTACCTCCAGGACCTGCCCGTGCTTCAATCTTATGTCCACCGGCTCAGGAGGTGGAAACCCGAATTCCTTATTAGACGATTCACGAATTTCTTCCCTTGCAAAAAACCGGTCGTCGTCCTCATGCATGCATGTTGGAGCCTTAAAAAGGATCTTCAGACTCTCGTTGGCCAATACGTGGTCGGCATGGCCGTGGGTGTTCAATATATATTTGACCTTTACTCCCTCTTCTTCTGCCAGGGCCGATATTCGTGCCTCTTCGCCGGCCGGGTCTATTATCACGGCCTCCTTTGTTCGCGGACAGACCACGAGGTATGTGAGTACCTGAAGGGGACCAACACTAATTTGCCTGATGATAATCTTTTCCATTAATCAAAACACCATGGAAAATCGAGGTTCCCTTTTTATTTTTTCTTTGCAGAGCCATGCAATTCGCGCCATTTTGCCGGGCTTATACATTTATCTCCCAAAATCCACATGCCCCGCTTTGCTTCCCTGGCTTCATTCTCGGCCTTCAAATAAGGCTCAATATCAAAACCTTGCGGGAGATTTGCCCTTTGGACTTTTGCCAGTCCCAGCTTCACCATTTCCAGGTTAACATTCTTACCATTCGCGTGGATAACACTGATGATATTTTTGTCCGGATAGGGCACCGTGCCGTAGCCTTCCACCACAACGGGCTGGTTCAGGACCAAGCTTGAGAGCATTTCCCTTGCCTTTTGCCCAAACTCCTGGTCCGGCTGATCAGCCCGGTTGGAGATCTCCGGGGCATCGATTCCCACCAACATTATATAAATAATGATATCCGGGGTCCCGGCCTTTACGGTATCCCCGTCATAGACCCTGGTCACCCTGAATTCGCCTGCAAAACACGGGGCCGAGGTTGCCAACAAAAAAAGGATCAGGGAACAAACAATTTTCAGATATTTTTTCATAGTACACTCCAATCATGCCGGACAATCGGCCCGAGATGCAAATAATTCATACCCGAAGGACACGGCTTTACTGTCCTGCATTCTGTTGCTCCAGGATTGATATACCAATCAAATAATGTCCCTTGAATCGTCCTTCCTCATCTTTGGTTATATGCCTGATCTCTGTTTTCAGGCTTTCAGCAGGTTCCCGTGGGTCCTCCCCATAATATTTCATATCAAATATATCGCCCACCTTCAGGTAGTTGAGAAATTCCGAATCTTCTTTCACTATCACACAAACGCCCTTTGACGATCTGTCCCATATCTTGAATTGATAAGTATATGGAATCCCTTCTATAGGAATCTCCACGCTGTGATACTGATCCGGAGCAAGTCTCGGTTCAGATCTTTTCTCTACGTAGGTGTCCATTTTTCCTTTTGTCTGTCAGTGCACGTTCCCTGTTCAAGTTTAATCAAATATAATAGGAGGGATAATAGGGTGTCAAGCGCGAAGCCGAAAGAAAAGACCCTGCCAAGCCTCTTGATATGTCCACTGCTTCAGATCTATCCCATATAATCGACTCCTCTATCTCATGGTGATTTTATCCTGACCGTTCGGTATTTATCATATCCGTCCATTTCATATGTCACAAATTTGGATCATCTCCCGATTGGTTGTAGTTAACTAAGGCAAAATAAATGGGTTATCTCCAATTGAGCAGGCGTTATCCCAGAGGGTTCAAGGGGTCGAGGATTCAAGGATTCAAGTGAACTACTATAAATATTACAAAGGTTTGAAGCTATTTAGGAAATCATACGAACTCTGTTTAGAGATATAAAATAAAGGCAAATTTCTCAAATAATAAAAGGGCAGGCAGGGATCCAAACATTGTTGAAAGCGCTGATAAAGTCTGCAGAAAACAAACACCGGAATCCCTGGCCCAGACCGATTAACCTTACTGGATTGTCAATAAACTGTCAGCATTGTGAAGCTTGGCCTATAGCTTAAGTAATCAAAGAGTCGCGACAGGGCGGGCCTTGACCCCTGGAATCCTTGGACCCTCTTCTCCAACCCGTCCTCCGTAGCAGGCAGCTGCGGAGGGTGGACTAAATTGGAGAAGAACCTTAACTTTTTCAGAAAAATGAAAGATACAGCCAAATTCTTTTTTCATAGCTGTTGAGTCCGACAGCGGGCAGGAGTGGATAAGATCGCCGGGCGATTTTAATGCTTGACATTCGAAAACCTGAGCAATAAAAAGATACTGACCGTTTAGTTTCTTTCTGACAAACATTTTCACATATGAAGATAAAGAGAAGAAATGAAGCGAAGCGAAGAAACGGAGAAAAAAATCATCCAGGCGGCCCTTGAACTCTTTGTTCGCAAGGGCTATCACGGCACTTCCATTAATGACATCACCCAAAAAGTAGGTCTCACCAAGGGTGCGCTTTATTCCCATTTCAGCA